>JBAXXY010000035.1:0-19863 GCA_037127655.1 Lentisphaerota bacterium | reverse complement strand
TTCTTGGAAGACTATTATAATTCGCAAACAATTAAAGGCTTTTCTATGGATTTAAACATAACTGTTCTAGGTAGTGGAAGCGAAGGCAATGCTACCCTTATTTCACTTGGTGATTTTGGTATTTTAATAGATAATGGCTTTAGCAGGAAAGAGCTTCTCAGGCGAATGTCAATCAGCGGTATATCGCCGGGAACCATAAAAGCTCTCATTATAACTCACGAGCACAGTGATCATATAAATGGAGCAAGAATCCTTGCTGATGATTTTGATATTACTACCTATGCAAATAGCCTTACGGCTAAAGAGATGAAGAAGAAGGACTGTTTAGGCAAAAAACACTGCACTTTTGTGACGGGTTCAATTTTTACAATAGAAAACTTTAAGATAGTTCCATTCAGAATATCACATGATGCGATTGAATCTGTGGGTTTTATTTTTGAAGCAAAAGGAATAAAAATTGGTTATGCGATGGATGTCGGAGTACTTGACACTCTTACTAAAACCAGGCTCAAGGGCTGTGATGTGATTATGCTTGAGAGCAACCACGACAAGAAGATGCTGATGGATTCAAATAGACCTTATTACCTGAAAAGAAGAATTCTCTCGAGGGTAGGGCATCTGGACAATAATGAATCAATAGGGGCATTTGGAGAACTTGTCACCGAAAAGACAAGAAAGATTATGCTTGGGCATATTAGTTCTGATTGCAACACCCATATAAAAGTCGAAGAGCTCGCAACGGCCAAGCTCTTTTCTTTGAATCGAAATGATATTTCTGTCCAGCTAATGAAGCAAAAGGAACCTAGTTTTCCTATATTAGTGGGATAGCAAACTGTCAAATTCCTTGCTGCAAAAAATCTAAGCTCTCAATTTTTTAAAGAATTCAGAAGATTCAACGCATTCAATCCCGATGTCTTTCATATCGCGGATATTTGATTCGGCTATTTCTGCAGTCTTTGCAGATGTGGCATCAGTAAGAACTGTGGTATGATAGCCATAACAAATTGAATCAAAAGCCGTTGCTCTTATACAGCTTGGGTACTGGGTTCCGCAGAGGATTATATGATTTATATCGAGTCTTCTAAGCATGAAATCAAGTTCTGTGCTCATGAAAGCGCTAAAACGGTTTTTGATTAATTTGTATTCTCCGGGAACCGGCCTCAACTCTTCTACTATTTCACAGCCTTTTGTTCCAGGAACTAAACCCTTTGTGTGTTCGATAAAGTTGGCCAATCTTGTTATTTCAATATCGCTTCCATCTGGTCTATATTCTCTGACTGTATGGAATATAGGAAGTTTGTGCTCTCTGAAAGTTTTTAGGACTTTTACTATTACTGGTACGGTTGCTTTTGCTCCGGCAACTCTTAGCGGCGAACCCGGCATAACAAGGTCATTTTGCATATCTACAACAACTAAGGCATATCTTTGTGCGATTTTTGCCATAATAAATAACTCCTAAGTAAGTATGATAAGAATAAATAAATTCTCCGCAGCGCTTTTGATTCTGAAGAGACAGTGAAATTCATTGTATTTTGTACTTAAAAAAACACAATAGCCAAATAATTAAAAATAGACTAATAGCTTTATCGCTGAGACTGAGCCGCTAAAACAAAAGGTTTGATATTTCGCATAAGTGAAGCAAATTGTTCAGGGAACAGCGACTGGTGTCCATCTGAAAGGGCATTTTTAGGGTCATTGTGAACTTCGATAATTACTCCGTCAGCTCCACAAGCTATTGAGGCTTTCGTCATAGGTTCGACAAAATCTCTTACCCCAGTGCCGTGCGAAGGATCAACAATGACAGGCAGATGGCTATTTTTCTTCAGGAATGGTATGGCATTTAAATCAAGCGTGTTTCTTGTGGCTGTCTCGAATGTACGAATTCCTCTTTCGCACAATATTACATTCGGGTTGCCTTCAGAGACGATGTATTCAGCGGCGAGGAGAAGATCGCTGACTGTAGCAGCAAGACCGCGCTTAAGAATAACCGGCTTTCTGCTTTGGCCTACGCTTTTAAGTAGTCTGAAATTCTGCATATTCCTTGCGCCTATCTGGAAAGCCGAGGCATACTCTTCCACAGCAGCAACATCATGGACTTCAACAACTTCAGTGACAGTAGGTAACCCTGTGATTTTAGAAACTTTATTGAGTATTTTTAAGCCTTCGATTCCTAGCCCCTGAAAACTGTACGGGCTGCTTCTGGGTTTGAATGCTCCGCCTCTCAAGGCATGGCCACCGTTTTCCTTTACTATTTCAGCTACTTTGAGCATTTGTTCTTCGGACTCGACTGCGCAAGGACCAGCTATGACTATAAAGTTACCTCCACCGATTAAAACCCCATCCATCGAAACAATCGTATCTACAGGGTGGAGATCTCTGCAGACGAGTTTGTATGGTGTAAGGATTTTATCGACTCTGTCAACTGCAGGGTGGTTTTCCAAGTGGAGTTTTTCCAGAACCCGTTCATCTCCGATTGCGCCAATAACGGTTCTCTCCACTCCAGGCATATAGAGGGGTTTGAGTCCCATTGAAGATATTTGGCCTACAATTTCATCTGCATCTTGTTTAGATGCGCCGTATTTGAGCAGTATTATCATGAGGTTTTAATTTTTGAATTATTTAAGTTATTAAGTTTTTTTTGATTATATTTTGTCAGCATATAGGCGTGAGCAAGGTTCCAGATTCCAAGCAGCATAATTAACGAGAAAATTATTATTGAACCTAGAGATTTGAAAGCTGAACTTGCCATAACGAAGGGGAAAAATGTAAAGATTACGCCTTTTAATAAGAAAGAACGAATACTTCCACAACATTTTTTTGGCGTATTTGAGGTTAAATTGCGATAGTCGGCTCTTGTCTTATAGAATAAGTAAAGAACGATTAAGAGAAGAACTCCTTCTACAAAGTAATCAGTATAATTGGTCATCAATATCCTTATTTCTCAAATTTTAGGGCAGGAAATATATTTCATCTGTCTTTAATAATGTTACATACGGCTATATAATCTTTTTTATATTTATATCCAACAAAAACGATAAGTTAAATCAAAGTTCGATGTCCGGAATACATCTTTTTAAAAATTTTATCAAATCACCCCATGCCACAGGCTCAATTTGGCCTAGCTCGCGCTTTTTATCTGCTGCCATGACTTCTTCGATAGGAATAGATAAAGCTGATTCAATAGTGGAGCTTGGACCAGGGACAGGTGTGATAACTGGCGAAATCATCAAAAGAATCAAGCATAACTCTAAATTTTTTGTCGTTGAACTAAACAAAGATTTATGTGACATCGTAAAAGACAAATATCCGTCTATCAAGATTTACAATGAAGATGCTGCCAATCTTGAAAACCTGAAAGCTGAAGAAGAAATTGAACATATAGATATAGTTATTTCGAGTCTGCCCTGGGCTGCATTCTCAGAAAATCTCCAGAGAAGCATACTTGATGCAGTTCACGCCTCTTTGAAAGACGGTGGAGTTTTTACGACTTTTGCTTATTTGCAGGGGGCTCTTCTTCCCACTGGATTAAAATTCAGAAAACTGCTCAGGAGTTACTTCAAGACAGTTAAAACTTCCAATGTAATCTGGCGAAACCTTCCGCCTGCTTTCATTTACCGATGCACTAAGTAATTACGAATTACGAAACTGTCAGACGCCGCGTTCTATGTCGGGCCAGATAACTCTATGCAGTTGAACTTGCAGTATTGCCTGAAGTTTGTCCCGTACCATCCAGTTAGCCAGAATTCTTGGAGCAAGTCGATCCATGATCGGGCTTAAGAGGATATTTTTAGTTTGCTTAAGCAATTCGAGAGAGGAAATTGTATTCACGGCATATTTATAGTCTTCCTCGTCGGCAATGACAAATTTTACCTCATCATACTTTTCAAGTATCTGAAAGTTCTCGATAAGCATCTTGTCGGTCTGACCGGATGAAGGACATTTGAAATCAACAATTTTTATCACTTTTTTTTGGACATTTAATATTGGAAGCGATCCATTAGTTTCCAATATTACTGTGAAGTCTTTTTTTATAAGCTGTTTCAAAAGATCAATCGTGTTTTTCTGCAGGAGCGGTTCGCCGCCTGTTACTACAACTAGTTTAAGCCCTGATGATAGAGCCATCTGAACTAGTTCTTCGACTTGTATCTCTTTTGAGTCAAGGTCTGATAAGGCATATTTAGAATCGCACCACGGACAGTTAAGATTGCACTTGGAAAGTCTGATAAAAAAGCAGGGCCGACCTATATTGGTAGTTTCCCCCTGTATGCTTGTAAAAGTCTCGCAAACTAATAATGTTTTCATAAAACTTCAATGTTATAATATTCGTATTTGAACTTTGCTTATATTATATATCAAACAGTCAATAAGAAAAGAATTAAAATTTAAGAGCTTGATTAGGAGAAATTTGCATGAATAAAATATTGGTATTGCTTGCAGAAGGATTCGAAGAAGTTGAGGCGCTTCTTGTAGTGGATTTCCTTAGAAGATTAAACTTTGAAGTTGATCTTGTCAGTGTGGGAAATAGCAGAGATGTTGCAGGCTCGCATGGAATAAAAGTTATAGCTGATTTAAAACTTGTGGAAACGGATGAGGTTTATGATGGGATAGTTCTGCCTGGGGGAATGCCTGGTTCAGCAAACTTAAGAGATAACAATCTGGTCATTATGCTAATAAAGAAGTTCTATAACGAAAGTAAACTTGTAGCGGCAATCTGCGCGGCACCGATAGCTCTTTATAAGGCAGGAGTCCTTAAGGGTAAAAAGCATACAGCGCATCCATCAGTGAAGGATACTTTTGTTGGCTCTATTTATACTGGAGCAAGAGTCGAAATATGCGGTAATATCATCACTGGGAAAGGACCGGGAGCTTCAGCGGAGTTCGCAATGGAAATAGCCAGATATTTCGGGTCGGTAGATGAAGCTGAAAAGCTTTACTATGATATGATGTTTAATTAGAAATTTTTGCTGGTTCAACATTGATGAACTTAGAAACAGCGATAGCCAATACCCAGCAGACAATGAAGATTCCTACGATATAGAATCCCATATAGTCAAGGCTGTTATTTACTCTATTGATATAAGCCCAGATTCCGTTATTGAGTTCAAATTTTTCCGATATTATAGAGAGAGCCTCAAGCGAACCAATGAATAAAGCTACGCAGAAAGATAGAAGTGTAATAGCCATATTGTAAAAAAGTTTTCTTGCGGGTTTAACCATTGCCCAGCCGTAAACATTTATCATAAGTATTCCGTCTAAAGTATCAATCAATGACATGCCGGACATAAAAAGAATCGGAAAAACCATTATTGCCCAAACGGACATATTTGTAGCGGCCTGGGTAGCCGAAATGCCAAGCAACGCTACTTCGGTTGATGTATCAAAACCCAGCCCGAAAAGAAAACCTACTATATACATGTGCCACGATTTTGTGACGAATCTGAAGAGCGGTCTGAAGAGAGAGGTCATTACTCCCTTCTGCGCAAGAATTTGCTGTATATCCTCTCCTTGAGCCCCGCTTCTTCTATAGACTAGAAACGATCTGTAAGTATCTATAAATATCATAAAATTGACGAGAGCAATAACGAGAAGAAAAACCGATGAAATCATTGTTCCGATAAGTCCGCCGATACGCTGGAAGTCCACCAGATGTGTCCTCATATATATTGTCCCGAGAGCCACTAAGAAAGACATGATAAACACTATTGAAGAGTGTCCTATAGAAAAGAAAAAACCTACGCCTATAGGGCGCTGTTTATTGTAGAGAAATTTTCTGGTGACATTGTCAATTGCGGCGATGTGATCCGCGTCAACGGCGTGTCTTAAACCAAAACCGTAAGCTATCAGGCATAGGATTAGGAGTTTCGGGGAGTCATAGAATGCAGCATACGCAAGAATCCATGCGGCAATATTGAATGCAATCAAAAGTCCGATTGCCAAAGATGCTCTACTTTTAATGTCCTGAATTTCTGCCATTATATTTGATTATAAGTAGTTACAATTAAGTGTCATTGAATTAACGAATTGGAGGGACGAACTTTGTTGCGTCCGCAAATTTACGGTCTTGACGAAGCAAGACTCTCCACAAGTTTTTATAATTCTTAATTCAACAGCATTGATTTACAATTAAATTAAACTAAAACCAAGAAATTTACTCAACCCAGGCTTTTTTTCAACTGAGTCTTTGCAATCAGTTTGTCTTGTTTTCGTTTTCCTTCTGCTTTTTGAAGGCGGCTTCGGAAAGTTCATTAGCTACAGGCTCAATTTTATCGAATAGTTCGTTAAAGCGTTTTTTAGTTCCTTTCAAGTCATAACCGATGAATTTTCGGTTGAGCATAACAAGTTTACCATTAACTATAACTGTTCTGACATCATCAGGATTTGCCTGATAAACCATTGCTGCGTACAGATCCTGATGAGGAAGCATATTGGGTTTGTCTGTGTCAACTATGATTATGTCTGCTCGTTTGCCGACCTCAATTGAGCCTGTGATATCGTCTATATGAAGTGCTTTGGCTCCGCCGAGAGTCGCCATATAGAGAATCGTCTCAGGAGTCATGATGGTTCTATCCATGTGAAGGAGTCTTTGCATATTTGCCGCATGACTTAGTACTGGAATCATAGAGAGTTGATTTGAGCTCATCGGACCATCAGTACCAAGTCCGACTCCGATCCCGAGTTTCAGCATCTCATACGCATCGGCAATACCTGTTGCTCCTTTGGCGTTTGCCAGAGGGTTGTATGAGACGCCTACACCATTTTGGGCAAGGAGTTTGAGCTGTGCATTATCCAGATGGATAGCATGAGCCAGAGTAACTCTGTCATTCAACAATCCAACTTTTTGCAGGAAATAAACATTGTCCTTATCTAGATGTGTATTCTGGTCTTTAGGCATTTCAGCAATGTGGAGCATTACTCTGATATTGTACTTTTGGGAAGTTTCTGCCACGCTTTTGAGAGTCTCTTCTGGAACTGTGTAGAGCGTATGAGGTGCGATAGCAGGAACGACCAGAGGATCATTCATAAATTTACTATTGAAATCTATTGCTATTTTTAGGGCCTCATCAGGCGTTTTTGCATCCGGGGCAGGGAATCCGATAATTGTTTCTCCAAGCACGCATCGCATTCCGATTTCCTTAGCGGCTTTTGCTTCCTGATCCATATAATAGTACATGTCGGCAAAAGTCGTGGTTCCTCCCATAATCATCTCAGCGCAGGCCAGTGATGAAGCTGTATAAACCATTTCAGGCGTGACAAATTGCTTTTCCAGCGGAAAGAATAATCCGAAAAGGCGGTCTTTGATTCCTTCTTCTCCAAGTCCTCTGAAGGCGACCATCGGGATATGCGTATGAGCATTAATCATTCCCGGCATGACGATGTTATTTTTTGCATCGATATTAAGCGGAGCAGAGTATTTATCTTTAAGCTCTTTGCCTCCAATATCTAAAATTTTGTCTTCTTTTATGACGATAGTTCCATCTGAAATAACTCCTTTATCAGACATCGTTATAATCTGGCCGTTGTAGATAATCGCAGTCGCCGTGTATGAGTAGGTGTTGTATCCGATAGTAAATAGAGCCAGGAAGACCAATAACTTCATGGGAAACTCCTAATAGGTTGCAGAGCGTTTACTTTTTAAGCTTGTCGTTTTCTATAGTCTTGCACTCGATATCTACTACAGTATCTGAAGCCGACTGACCTGAAGATTTAGTGAATTTGGATTTTATTTTAGATAGATAGGATTTATCAAACTCTTGATAATGACGATTTTTGAGGTATTTCCTTTTCATAATATAGGAGTAGCAAAAAACAATAGTTACAAAGAACAACAATACCGGTACGACCAAGAAAAGAAAAATCATTACGAGAGGAATCATTATTGCGATCGTAATAGGCTTCGGAAGAGTTTTAGTGTATTGCTGATAATAATCCATTCAGGCAAATCCCTTGATTCTTTGAAATATATGTTACATTGTAAAACTATAGGTTTATAATTTGAAGTCAAGTGTACTATAATTCTTAAAAATTTTGCAATAAAAAATAAACTTTTTCAAACTATTTAGGTCTTTTTATGTATTCTGGAAATATTCCGAAGAAAAATCTTATTGCTGTTGGCGTCATTGGTATGAGTGTTTTGGTACTGATTGACCAAATAACTAAATATCTGGTCGTAATAAACAAAGAAAGCCTTCATTCTAATCCTATTGAACTCATTACCGGCTTTTTTAACCTTGTCTATGTAAGAAATACCGGAGCGGCCTGGGGAATGTTTCACGGGAATAACCTAATCCTTTTAATTATTGCGGTTTTAGCGCTTGTGATATTCAGCATATTTTTCAAGGCTATTACTGAATGGTATCCCGAGAGAGTTATGGGTTTCTTTATGATTATAAGCGGGATAATCGGCAATTCGATAGACCGTGTATTCAGGGGTTCAGTCGTGGATTTTCTTGATTTTTTTTACAATACTTACCATTGGCCTTCCTTTAATGTAGCAGACAGCGCTATTTGCGTAGGAGTTTTTCTGATAATCATTTCCTCTCTTTTCAGAAAATCAAAGGTTACAGAAGCAGTTAATGAAGTCTGAAGCCATTATTGTTCTTATGGGCCCGACATCTTCAGGGAAGAGCGAACTTGCTTTTGAGCTGGCTAAAATTATTCCGTCTGAAATTATTTCAGCTGATTCTATGCAGTTATACAGAGCAATGGACATCGGCACTGCTAAACCCTCTCTCGAAGAAAGAAAAGCTGTCCCTCACCATCTTATTGATCTCTTTGACATATCACAGAGAGTAGAAGTTTTTACCTATGTGAAGCTTGCTGAAGAAGCAATCGAGTCAATAAGAAGCAGAAATAAGATTCCGATAATCGTCGGTGGTTCAGGGATGTATATCAAAGCTCTGCTGTACGGACTTGATCCATTGCCTTCTGATACAGAACTCTCCAAAAGCCTCTATGAAAAATATGAGAATGATACGCCAAATCTTATAGATGAACTCAAAAAAGTTGATCCTGTTGCCGCAGAGCGCTTATACGAAAAACCACGAAAAATGATTCGCGCACTCGAAGTTTTTATGCTGACAGGAAAGTCAATTATGGCGCAAAATATGCAATGGTCTGCAGAAAAGCTCAAATATCTGGCGCTTGTGTATAAAATCAAAAGAGAAAGGGCCAATTTATACGCTAGAATAGCACAAAGAACTGATAAAATGCTTGCTTCAGGCTGGGTTGAAGAGACTGAAAGGTTATTGGAAAACGGTCTCTCTTCCACTCCGACGGCGCGGCAGGCAATTGGCTATCCTCTGATCGGTAAGTATTTGGAAGGGATAATTTCTTACGAAGAGATGAGGATGAGAATCGTCTCATCCACTAAAAAATATGCCAGGAGACAGGAAACATGGTTTAATAACCAGCATCCAGAAGCTCAGGAAGTGTTTTTGCCGGACGAAAAAAATAAATTTATAGAGAGTCTTTTAAGCGCCATTGCATAAGGATAAAATTTAGTGGAAAAAGAAGAAGTAAAAAACTATGACCAGACAGAGAAGGTTTACAAAAATTCTGAATTGCCCCTCTGGAGAATGGGACTTCTAAGTATTGCGCTCGGGTTTATTATCGGGTTAGCAACTATAGCTTTCCGTTATGTGATCGCGGTTATCTTTAATATTTCGTTTTTTGGCAAATTCTCCTTCATTTATAGTCCTGAACACGATACGCCTGCTAGCCCCTATGGCATCTTTGTTATCTTTATCCCAGTGGTTGGAGCCGCTCTTCTTGTCTGGTTGATAACGAGTTTTGTAAAAAACTCTGAAGGGCATGGAGTCCCTGAAGTAATAAGCAGGCTCTATCATGCAAAAGAAAAGAAGAGAACCATAAGCGGTATTATTATGGGTTTTTCTGCAGCCCTCACAATCGGTACTGGTGGTTCTACAGGTAATGAATCGCCATACATACAAGTAGGCACAAGCGTCGCCGAAGGCATGAGCAATAAAGTATCTTTGTCAAAGAAGCAGCGCAATATTCTAATAGCCGCAAGCGCTTCTGCGGCGCTCGCTACATGTCTTAATGCGCCACTGACGGGAATAGTATTTGCTATTGAACTCATTCTTGTTACTGTCAATATATCAAGCTTGTTTCCAGTCACAATTTGTACTGTTGTAGCTATTTATATTTACAGGCTTGTTTTTGGAGTAGCCCCCGCCTTTTTCCTTACTGATTTTGCCGGTTTTAAATACGAAATAATGCATATCCCAGGGTTTTTCCTTTTTATCATCTTCGGGATAGCAACTGGATTTCTGTCAGTTTTGTATATAAAGAGTTACAAGTATATCGAAAGATTTTTTCACAGAGTTAAGAATAAATACATCAGGCACATGTCAGGAATGCTCATTGTGGGAGTTATTCTTTATCTGATGATGTCTTATACAGGAAGATATTATGTGGACGGACTGGGAGAATACGCAGTTTTGGATATGCTAAGTGACAATATCCTTAATCCATGGTTTCTGCTTTTGCTCGTGGGACTCAAAATTTTAGCCACTTCCATTACTGTCGGATCGGGTTCGTCAGGAGGAATTTTCACTCCGCTGATCTTTATCGGCGCTGTTTTCGGCAGTTTCTGCTGTCAGATCATCAACACTCTTGCGCCAGGACTGAATATCAAACCTCTCGTATTTGTAATGGCTGGCATAGCCGGAATAATATCCTCGACAATCGGGGCTTTCCTGACAGGCATCATTGTCGTTTTCGAGATGTTCGGTAATTTGCACTACATTACTCCTATAATAATCACAGCATCCGTAGCATTTGCCGTAAGAAAAATGATGAAAACGGAAAATGTTTACGCTATGTCATTAAAAGAAAAAGGGCTGATTGTTCCAGAAGGTCTGCAAGCTGCAATTATTCCTGCTATCAATGCCCATAATATAATGTCGGACTCATTTAGTATAAAGAGTCTCGAAAATGCATATGAACACAGCTCAGACAAAGAGAGAACTATATCCAAACACTTTATTGTCATAACTGAAAAAGGCCACATTATCGGCGTGATAAGAAGTCCTATTGTTAATGAAAGTACGATAGAAGTGTTTAAGGAACATGTTTGTCAGAAAGTAATGTTATTCACAAGGGAAACAAGCTTTCTTGAAATTATCAAAGTAATGCAGGATAAAGAATTAGAGTATGCCATAATATCAAAACGCGCCAGGATAGATAAGCCATATTCTATTCAAGGTATCATAACAAGAAGAGAAATAGAAAGCTTGGCAATGCAGGAATATAAGTGGCTAAATTGAGCAGATAATTGTTCTCAGTCATCATGCGGATGATGTTTATGAATTTTCCTTTTAGATGGATTCCTCTTGATTAATTTTTCGCCTTTTTCCCTGGCAATACGAAGAGTTCTTATAAGCAATGATTCGTATATCGGAGTTCCTCCAAGCAGATAAGTAACGACTGTGGCGCTGAAACAAGTCAGAATCAGAGGAAGCAGAAGTTCATAATTCAATGTCATTTCAGCTACCAGCACAATCCCGGTAAGAGGAGCTCCGACAGTTGCCGCGAAAAGCGCGCTCATCCCTGCAACAGCGAAAATTCCAGGATCATTTACTAGACCTGGGAATAATAACTGGGCATAGTGACCGAACCACATCCCGAATACGGTACCGAGCGCAAGCATAGGCGCAAAAATACCTCCAGGAATTCCTGAACCATAGCATGTCCATGTAGTAGCCATTCTAATGACAAATATGAGAAGGAGTGACATCACAGGCAGCTGCATTTTCAGAGCCTGAGGAATGACTTCATATCCGCCGCCTACTGCTTCAGGATAGATCTTTGTTAAGATGCCTACTCCGATACCAATTAATATTATATTTGTCCAGTATGTTTTGGGTTTCAAATATGTAAAATAGTCCATAGTCTTTAGAAGATATTTATTGAAGATTACGCCCATTATCCCAAAAATGCAGCCAAAAGCAATAAAGAGCCAGATCGAAGCAATTGGAGGCTGGCTGAAAATTGCCATTGGGATGGCCTGCTCCTGTCCAATTATCATTCTCATGACGACAGTGCTTGCGACAGAAGCTAGAATAACGCATTGCATGGACATAAAACTGTATTTGAAATGAGGTCTCATTTCTTCTATGACGAATAATATCCCTGCAATCGGCGCATTAAAAGCACATGATAATCCTGCTGCAGCTCCGGCCGCTATGAATGTATGGGTGAAACCAGGTTCTATTTTAAATTTTTTGCTCATCATCTCTCCGATAGCGCCGCCCATGTGGATAGTCGGACCTTCTCTTCCTGTTACCATGCCTGCGCTGAGAGTTAGAATGCCTCCGAAAAATTTAACAGGTAGCACTCTATACCACCTGAGTGTTCTCTTTTCGCTGAGGACGCCTTCAATTTCCTGTACGCCGCTTCCCGATGCTTCAGGAGCAAATCGCCTTACAATAAGCAATGAAGCTATTAAACATATAAGTGTGAAAACTATAGGAAAGCTCCACTGCCATATTTCGTTCTGTGCTCCGAATGAGAGTAGATAGTGTCTAAGTTTTCCCATACTGACTATTGCAAGCTGGAAGTAACTTCCAATAAGTCCGGTAAGCCCGCCAACTACAATTCCAGAAAAAAGAAGGATATAAACTTGTTTAGGCTTTTGGAGGATTAGAAAAGTTAAGCTTCTGAATTTAGTCATAACTCCTGCGCTTTTAATAATTGATTTGTGCATATTTAAGAGGGAAAAACGATTAATGTTTTCTGTTCAGCAGAGACTTCATCTGTTATTTGCCTGATAATGTCGGCTGGGATATTGTGCTTTTTCATACTCTTGATAAAGAGCTCTTTTTGAGCTTCGAGCTTTTTGGGATATAGAAGCTCGAAAGCGAAACCGAAATACAATTCTCTCTTTCTGTCATGTCCGATGAGTTCTCTTATATCGTATAGAATATTAGAGTCAAATGGATCTCTCAGCTTATATTCTAATACAGAGACAGGGCAATCTTCATTAGATTTTGAAAAATCAGGGAATTTTGGCTTTTCAATTATTAGAGACACCAGAAAGTTTCGATTATCATTAATAGAAAAATGCTCTCTTCCCTTTAATAAATACTTCGTTGATTTTGATTCCATTCTATAAAGCATATTTTTAATATTAAATTCGTTTTTGTTGTTTTTCCCCAGTCCTTTTCCAATCCAAAATTGAATATCCTGATGAATCATACATTTCTCAATTATTTTTCTGAAGATTTCTCCTTTCCTTCTCTCCGTAATGTCCACAAACATGCCTATGAGTCCTTCAATATTCCCTTGGGCATCCAGAATAAGCGTTTTTGATATGATTCCCCATTTCTTGCGTCTGCTTCCGGGAATATAATCTTCTCTATCAAGAATTTCTTTTCCTGATGAGATAACAAGTCTATCCTCTTCATCATTGCGCAACGCTTCATCTTTGGAGAAAAATTCGAAGTCAGTCTTATCTAAAACTACACACTTTTCATTGAGCGATAAGTTCTGCAGGAAGCTTTTATTGGCTATTACATATTTCGAATCGCAATTTTTTATATAGTAGATAGCGCTGATGGATGAAATAAGAGCTTCGATAATCAAACTGGCGTTATTAAATTCCTTGTCCAGTTTTGTTAGTTCAGATATTAGAGCAGAAATCCGGCTATTTTTAGATTTCTTTTCTTTATTAATTAAATTGCTTAAAGTGCTACTGGCAGGAGATATATCTATAGGTGATCTTGATTTATCAGGTGTCAGGTCGGAAATTTCTTCGACAGAAACATCCAATGATTTGGCAATAGAGCGAACTTTAACTTCAGATGGAGTAACTTTGTTCCTCTCCCATGAACTCAAAGTAGTTCTATGTATTCCCATTTTAAGAGCAAGTTCTTCCGAAGAAATTTTAAGTTTTTTTCTGACCTGTTTAAGCTTGTCGCTGTAGAATTTCATATTTGCAATTTCGTCCTTTGCCATATTTTTACATTAATAATCTACTAAGCTATGTAGTGTTATCTGCATTATATGTGAATAATAAAGTTTCTGCAACATATTCCCTCTTTTTCTCTGACATGGAAATATTTTAATAATACTTATAGATCCATTAACGCACTAGATAGCCAGGAGAAGTCATCATGAAAATAGCAGGGGCAAAAGAATCGGATATAAAACTTTTTCGGGACAAATTGATAACTTTCCGCAAAAAAAAGAAAATTACATCTGAAGAATTATCAAAGCACATGAGAGTTGCCAGATCAACTATCAGTAGATGGGAAAACAACAAAACAACTCCATCTGAAACGCAGATACGGGCGATATCAAAATACCTGAAAGTAAGAGTAGATGAGATTTCCAATTTGTCATTAGGAGCTCCCGCCTCAGAGATCAAATATTCTGAAAATATCAAATTCGTTAAGAATTTTATTTCAGCAGAAAATTCACTTAATATGACGGACCAGAGTAAATCTCTCATTGAATTGGCAACTCAATTATCTGAAAAAATATCAAGCTGCAACCTTATTATCAATGCTCTGTTGTCTTCACTTCCATTTATGCTTTATATCAAAAATACAGATTTGAAATATGCTTTTGCAAATGAGCATTTTATGAAGGGTTTTTCATTAGATAAAGATTTTTCAATACTAAATAAAACAGACCACGATTTCTTCCCGAAAAACGAGTATGCAATAAACGAAATGCAGGACAAACAGGTACTTATTTCCGGCAAAAGTATCCTAAGCGAAGAGGGCTTTATACCGGGAAGCCGGAAACAAAAATGGGGTTTGATATCCAAAGTTCCAATATATGACTCAGCAGGCAATATCGAAGGCATTATGGGGTATTTTATAGATATTACTTCCTTCAAGGAGAAAGAGTTATTAGAAGCCTGAAATTAATTGTTTAATGCTACAACAATTGTATTTGAATAGCGCAAGCGTTGTAGCAATCGCAAGTTTATCAAAATTTCAAATGAGTTCCAATGGCGACCCAATAAGAAACCGTTAGACTTCTAAAATTGCTCAAACAAACAACTAATTCAAAAAGGACTTTTGCAATGAACCCAATGAAAAAATTAAGGTTAGGACTTCTGGGCACAGTATGGATGTTCAGTATGTTCGCTAGTGTATTATCGACATTTATCATGCAGGCAGTATCTTACTATCATGCAACGACGACATCCGCAGGGACCCTTGAGTCTTTTCAGAATGTTACAATAATCATTGTAACATTTGTGGCTTTTTCATTTATCCTGAAAGTTGGATATAAGAAAGCATTGATGTCCATAATAGCGCTGATGATAGTAGTTTCTATTCTAATGCCTATTATCAATAACTATTGGATGATAAAAATCTATCTCATTTGCTGCGGGGTGGTGCTTGTCGGAATGAAGATCGGCATTTATTCATCAGTATCAATTGCTACAGAAAACGAATCCAAGCAGGCATCATTCCTTTCGCTTCTTGAAGCTACATGGATGCTTGCATCAATGGCCGGAATGTGGGTTCTTTCATATTTTATAAAAGCCTTTCCTGAAAACTGGCTCTATTCAATGTGGGTATTTGCGGCTCTTGGAATTGCAGTGCTTGTAATGTGGGTATTCATTCCGTTTGACGAATCAGCCATAGCCAAAGAAAAGGATCTTCCATTTACTCAGCAGATAAAAGACCTTATTGCTATATGCAAGAACAAACTTGTAATGGCTATTATCATAATAATGTTCACAGCTAGCATAGTTGAGATGGGAGTAGGCGCATGGCTCCCTGGATTCTATCAGCATGCAATGTCTATTTCAGGTTCACTGAGTGTACAGTTAGCAAGCTTTTCATTGATTCTCTGTTTTGCAGGAAGAATAGTAGTAATATTCCTACTCAGGTTTATGAAATGGAACCATATCCTTTTCATGTACTATTCAATTGGTTTTGTAATACTTGCAATAGTGCTTTTCACTGTCGAGCCATCTACGCATACAATTGAACATTTCAAGGATGTGCCTTTCATGGCATTACTTCTGCCTCTTATAGGTTTCATACTTGCGCCTAACGCTCCGCTTCTGAATTCATCAATATTGGCTAGGACTTCCAAAGAAAAACAGGCGCTTCTTATGACTGTTCTTGCAATAACTTTTGCTGTAGCATCCAGCATCGGCGCAAGACTGGTAGGTCAGTTAATGGAGAGTCTGGGAGGAATTACGGGCTTCAAGATCACAACTCTCATACCAATGCTTCTTCTTGTAATTATGATACTTCCTTACAGCAAGTTTATACAGAAAGGAAGAATCGAATAAAGTTAATAACAATTTTGTATAAGGAGCATTAATCATGCTAAAACCCAAAGAAATAATGGATATGATGGCAAAAGGACGCCCTACAAAAAGAGCGTTCACATCTGAAGCCGTCGAATCTGTAATAAGCGAAATAAAATCAAAGGCAAAAGACAGAGAGCTTGCTCTCCTTTTTGAAAGATGTTTTCCGAATACTCTTGATACCACAATCAGGTATGAAGAGACAAACGGCAAACCTGACACCTATGTAATAACCGGTGACATTGATGCTATGTGGCTGAGAGACTCTACTGCACAGGTATTTCCGTATATCAGGCTTGTCAATAAAGACGAAGCTCTCAAGAAACTTGTGGCAGGAGTGGTTAATAGACAGGCTAACTACATAAGAATAGACCCTTATGCCAATGCCTTCAATGACACACCAATTGGTTCAATATGGGAAAGCGACCATACCAAAATGATTCCTGAGCTACATGAGAGAAAATGGGAAATAGACTCCCTTTGCTATCATGTAAGACTTGCTTATACATACTGGAAGCAGACAAGCGACAGTTCCTGTTTTGATACAGAATGGAAGAAAACGGCTGAGCAAATATACGGTACCTTCAAAGACCAGCAGAGAAAAGAAAGAGAAGATTTCTACACATTCCAGAGAGCTGCTCTTCAGGCGACTGATACATTAGCAGACAATGGTTTGGGATACCCAGTTAATCCTGTCGGTCTTATCGCTTCTTCATTTCGCCCGTCGGATGATGCGACCGTACTGCCATTTCTGATTCCGGCTAACTTCTTCGCTGTAACTTCTTTGAAACAAATAGCAGAGATTCTAAACTCTGTTTATAAAACCAACGACTTGGCTGATAAATGCCTTGAACTAGCTAAGGAAGTTGAAGAAGCCATACTAAAATATGCCGTTGTAGAGCATAAAGAGTTTGGCAAAATATATGCCTACGAGGTGGACGGTTTCGGCGGTCAGCTTCTTATGGACGATGCAAATGTACCAAGTCTCCTTTCTCTGCCTTATCTGGGATGCGTCAATAAAGACGATGCAGTTTATATCAATACCCGCAAGTTTGTTCTTTCAAAGAGCAATCCGTGGTATTTCTCAGGGAAGGTTTTAAGTGGAGTAGGAAGTATTCACACCGGGCGCAAAAAAGTTTGGCCTATATCAATAGTGATGCAGGCACTGACAAGTTCATCATTTGATGAAATAGAAAAATGCCTAGAGACGATTAAAAACTCTCACGCCGGTACATACTTCATCCACGAAGGCGTGGATATGGATAACCCGAAAGACTTCTCAAGAGTATGGTTTGCATGGGCAAACACGCTCGTCGGCGAACTCCTTCTCAATACATGGGAGAAAAAAGGTTTCTAATATCAAGTTTCAAACAAATAATTTAATTAAAAGGGAGAGAGAAGAATGAAAGGGAAGAAAGACGGGAAAATAATATTAATGCTGGGATGTCTAGCGTTTATGTTTGTTAGCCATGCTTATGGAATAGCATGGACAAATACAGGGTATGAGTTCGGAGTTTATAATCCTGAGGGGGTATCTTATAATGTTGATACACAGGATTTGGATTGGGGCTTTACCAACCATGATCTAAAAACTTACTCAACGGATATTTTGCGTATTATGTCTGGAACCAGCGGTAATTTCATAGGATCTGGTGGTTGGTGTACGCATCAAAAGTTTAATTTTAATGACGGAGCGATGGTGTGCGAATACACTATCGAAGATAATCCGACAGTTAATACGCACAATCAGAGCAATGCGACTAACTCGCGGTCTGGCGGATTAGCCGCTAACCCATCAATACTAACCACTCCTTTACCGGCTGGAAAGCCCGGAGAGATGGAAATTTATCCCATTGCATCCGTGGATTGTAACAAAGCTTGGGTATTAGGAGTTCGGTATGGAAATAAAGGCGGCGGGTTCTTTTATCTTAGAACGCCTAAACCTTATACAAATCTATGTGATTGGATGGCGGCTCTACCTGAAGATGCCACACTGAAAGAGTTATATCTTCCAGGCGCACATGACGCGGCGACTGAATATAATGGCGGACGGTTTATTCCAATTGCACCATTACTTCTTCTTGATGTTGTTAATCCAGTTGTCCAGATCGCGGATTTCTTAGTTAATTACTATGAGTTTATGGCAGAAGGCAAAGATGCTACGGCATCCTGCCAGAAATATAATTTCCTTGACATGTTAAATCAAGGAACAAGATATTTCGACATGAGGGTTGTTAAAAGGACAAGTATGGTGACCCTCAGTTCGCTTGGAACTGAGACCAAAACTGCTGATCTAAGTGATGCCGATAAATACATAACGAAAAATACATCGAGATCAAATTCAGATCTCCTATTATTCAAAAATATTGTAACATACGGTGTGGATGTACCTCATGTTACGGATAGTTCTGGTGCTGTCATGATGTCAGTGCACGGAAATCCATGCATAACTTACGATACAATGGACGATCTAATGAGGCAGGTGGAGACATTCTCACTAAACCACCCTTCTGAAATCATAGTATTAGGCTTCCAACAGATAGATGTACAAAGTGGATCCTCCCCGTTGGCTCTGCCTTTAGATGCCGAAGGTGATGCCACTCCCAACGATCCTCCGTTGTGGGCTAAGACGCTATATGATACATTAGAAAAAGATCATCATCTTTTAATAAGACCTAGTGATAAGGTGACACATAATTCTACTTTGCAGCAACTACGAGCCTCAAATAGCGGTACTGGACGGATTTTTGTGGTTGTGCGTGATAAAGTATACGCCGCTTATAAAGATTCGACTATTGAAGGCACAAATTATAAAGTTAGCGACCTCTTTTTCGATATGGGGGCCGTTATTCAATCGCCATACGGTGATCAACAAAGCTCTTACACTGACCAAGCTAAGTCTATGGCAGGATTTATAGATACCAATAAAGGTAAGGATACTATTTTTGTAAACCAAGCGCAGATGACTGCCACTAACGTGAATTATGCAGGAGATCTTTTATTAGGGAAGACTCTTTATGACTTCACAGGCACTTATTATCTAGATATGATTAAAACACTTATAAGCGAAAGGCATACGATGGGTTCCTACCCTAGTGTTATTTTGTATGATTTCGTGAATGCCAATGTAAATAGGTTTATCATTGATTGGAACTTTGCAAATATGGCTATACAACCACCGCCTTTGCCTGGGTTTAACGCAGGTCAATTATATGCCTACGCAGAAGCATACGATTATTCAGCTGATGTAGCTCAAGGGCAGGATGTCAGCAATGCTAAACTTTGCTTTGCGGCAATAGGTGACACTCTGTTTCGTACGCAGCAAAAATATGATCCGCTTACTGCCCAGAATAATACGGCAATATTTTCCTCTCCGCCTAATACCTATATGGGTGCGCTATCTGCGGATGCAGTATTTATTGAAGATAATGCAGATGCGATGAGTGCAAACCTATCAGCAGAACAAGGAAGCGGAGGAAGCTATAATAATCCTAAAGTTTTACTGAGCTTTATTGCTAAGGATCCGAATAGCGGAGTAAGAACCTTATATGGCGCTATTG
>JBAXXY010000034.1:0-20019 GCA_037127655.1 Lentisphaerota bacterium | reverse complement strand
CTCTTGCTTTGTTTATATGAATATCTAATCCGAGCGACAAGTCATTTGCTATATGGTCGCACCCGAGGGTCAATACGCCAAGATCTTTGATGATATAATCATTAAAGACGATATATTCAGTAATGCCAGCCCCGATATTTAAAGTGATAGTACCATGAATAAAGTCATCTGAAGTAGTTACTGCCAAAGCTGATGCAAGTCCATTAAAAACGCAATAGGCGCTCTCAAAGCCCTGCTCTTTAACAATGCTCTGGAAATTCTCTACTCTATTTTTGTTTCCATAGATAATGTGCGTATGAGATTCGAGTTTGGATGCAGCATGCCCGACAACCTGGGTTTCCTTGTGCATACCGTCCAGATATGAATATCCGTCAACAGAGTTTATCAGAATACTATCAGGCGGAAGAAGCAGAGACTTTGCATTTCTCAATGCTTCGTCCAGATGCTGGTATGTGATTTTCCTATCAGCTGAATTGATAAGTACAGTTCCTGAACTGTCCCTTGAAGCAATGTGGCTTCCAGTGATTCCGACATATAAAGTATCGCTATTTATCGGAGTATTGGCCCTTTCTTCTGCTTCTTTGCAAACTTCATTGAGAATACTTGTGACTCTATTTATATCAGATATTTCGCCCTTAATGACTCCTCCATCGGAGGATTTCTCGGCAAAACCCAGTAAATCAATTGTTTCTTCCTTGTCATTGGTTTCTGCTATCGCGACTCTGATTTTGGAAGTACCTATATCAACGGCTGTCAGAACTGTTTTGCCTTTAAACATTTTAGCTACTTTATCACTATTCTTTTAATATTTTTTTTGCCGGCTTTGATGATGGCTTCACCATTAGAAAAATCGTTAATTGTAAGATTGTAGTTTATATCTGAAACTTTTGAATTACCTATATAAGCACCGCCTCCCTGAATAAGTCGTCTGGCTTCACCATTGCTCGAAGAAAGTCCTGATTCAGCAAGCAGAGAAACAATCCACACGCCAGCATCAATTCTTTCCTTTGAAATTTCATAAGTCGGAAGATTTTCGGTGCTGTTTGCAGTCTTGACATCTTTAATATAACTGGTCGTAGGTATCTTATTCTCAGTGTCGGCAAATCCAAATTTCGTTCCTGCTGCAATATACGCGTTCTTAGCTTCTTCAAAGCCGTGCGCTAACTTAGTTGCTTCGAAAGCAAGTATCTCTTTTGCTCTGTTAATCCGTGGGGCCTGGAGCTTCTTGAACTCTTCAATTTCTTCTGACGGCAATGATGTAAAAAAGTACAAAAGCTTACATACATCAGTGTCTTCCACATTTCTCCAATACTGATAGTAATCAAAAATAGGAGTTCTATTCTTATCAAGCCATACCGCATTGCCAAGACTCTTCCCGAATTTTTTTCCGCTCGAATCCATTAGCAGCGGCCATGTAGCGCCATAAATTTGCTTCCCCTTGACTCTTCTTGCCAGGTCAACCCCTGTAACAATATTGCCCCATTGATCTTGTCCGCCCACCTGAAGCTCGCAGCCATACTTTTCATTCAAGTACACAAAATCATAAGCCTGCAGGATCATATAATTAAACTCAAGAAAAGAAATACCTGTTTCCATTCGCATTTTAACCGAATCCATCGAAAGCATTTTATTAACGCTGAAGTGAGGTCCGATATCACGGAGAAAATCGAGATAATACATCTTTGTAAACCAGTCGGCATTATTAACAAAATTCGCCGTATTGAAATCAATAAATCTGGCCAGCTGTTCCTTGATTGCCTCTGAATTGCGACTGACCGTATCAACAGTTAGAATTGGGCGCGCTTCCTGCCTGCCGGATGGATCGCCGACTAGCGCAGTTGCCCCGCCTACAAGCATAATAGGACGATGCCCGAACTGCTGTAGTCTTCTGGCCGCCATAACCGGAAGCAGATGCCCGATGTGAAGGCTGTCGGCTGTCGGGTCAAATCCGACATAGAATGATGTCGAAGTTTCATTAAGCAGTTTTTTTACAGCTTCTTCATCTGTAAATTGGTAGAAGTATCCCCTGCTCTGCATATCTTCAAAACATTTATTAGTCATAATGGTATTGGGGGTTTGGAATTGGTCAAGGATTAAAGCTTTGAGTAAAGTTTACTCGAAAGAAAATATCTTAAAGAGTCCTGAAACTTTAAAAACATCTTTTATGTCAGGAAGAGAGTTTACTATTTTTATTTTCATTCCAGGAACAGCTCTTGCCGATCTAATTGCCACTCGTAAAAAAGCCGAGGATACATAATCAACATTTTTGAAGTCAAAAATAACAGCTTCTTTATCCATTTGTATTCGGTCAAAAACATCATTGGATATAGATTCAGATACAACCGTATCAAGTTTTCCTGAAAAAGTGCATATCAAATTACCGTTTTCTTCACTAAAAGTAACTACATCACGCATGGGAGATCCTTGAATTCTTTTTGAGTTTGATTCCTGCCAAAAAAACAGAAAATAAAAGTTGATAATTATTTACTTTTTATTTAAATGTTATATGCTTGGAATTACAATACTGTTCAATTCTATTTTTATTGTTTTTATTTACTTCGCCTTTCTTTTTTGATAAGGTAAAATTTTTGAGGTTCTTTCACGATGAGTTACGCCAAAACCTTTGAAAAACTTTCTGTTAGAGTTCAAAACTATCTGGCAAAATCTCCCCGCTGTCACGATTGGGAACACACATTAAGGGTTCTCGGCAATGCCAGGATGTTAGCCAAACTGGAAAAAACATCTGACTTAAGAGTAATAGAAATTGGCGCATTATTCCACGATATAGCAAGAGCAGAAGAACTCTCCATTCAAGGAAAAATCTGCCATGCCAAAAAAGGCGCTGAAATAACGGACGCAATTCTTAAAGAAGAAGGATTAAATCTAGCTCTGATAGAGAAAGTGGTCAAATGCGTCAGACGGCATCGTTTTAGAAGCGGAGCCGCCCCCGTCAGCCTTGAAGAAAAGATAATATACGATGCTGACAAACTCGATTCTCTGGGCGCTGTCGGTATTGGTAGAGCATTTTTATTCGCTGGTAGAATCGGAGCAAAACTCCACAACACCCCAGATGAAGCTTTGAATTCAAAATCTTACTCGGAAAACGACACCGCATACAGAGAATACCTTTTTAAACTCAAAGATCTTCCCAAAAGAATGATGACAGTTTCCGGAAGAAATGTTGCCAGAAAACGAGTCTTGTTCATGGATAAGTTTTTCAAAAAACTCGATGAAGAAATATCCGAAAACGGCAAATAAAATCAACATTCGTTGCAAACCAAAGCTTCCTGCGACATGTTTACGATCATATTTTAAATAAAAAAGGTAATTGCAAAACTATCTTTAGGCGACGATGTGGAGGGTCATGCTTCGTCATGACCGGAATTAAACGGACGAGACAAAGCTCGTCCCTCCAGATGGGGTTTGGCTCTATCAAGACCGCTTATCTTTTAATTTTGCAAAAGGCTGAAAACAGTACTTTATTATGAGCGAAACAAAGCATTTTTACGATGTAATAGTCATCGGCGGCGGGCATGCAGGCGCCGAAGCCGCCTGTACTTCTGCCAGACTTGGCGCGAAAACTCTCCTCCTCTCCATTAATTTAGACCACCTTGGGCAAATGAGCTGTAATCCCGCCGTCGGCGGCGTGGCAAAAGGACATGTTGTCAGGGAAATAGACGCTCTCGGCGGAATCATGGCAAGAAACACTGAAGCTTCGATGATTCAGTTTAGAATGCTTAATCAGGGTAAAGGCCCAGCTGTCTGGTCTCCTAGAGCCCAATGCGACAAATATGTATATCAGCAGGCGGTAAAACACGAACTCGAAAACACTCCGAACCTCACAACTCATCAGGGAATGGTTGAGTCGTTCGTCATGAAAAACGGAAATGCTATTGGTGTAATAACGCAGTTTGATGATGAATTCTATGCCAAAGCTTTCGTGATTTGCTCGGGAACTTTCCTGTCTGGAAAACTTCACTACGGCATGAAAACATTTCAAGGCGGCAGAGCCGGTGATCCCGGATCGTATAATCTTTCTACTGCATTGAAAGAACAACTCAACCTCAGACTAGGCAGGCTCAAAACCGGCACGCCTCAGAGGATTCTGGCAAGCTCCATAGACTTCTCTAAAATGTTAAAACAAGACACTGAAACTTTCGATGAATATTTTTCTTTTTTTGATGATCAGTCTTTCCCGAGAACAGTCCGCAAAGATCTGAGCTGTTATATGGTCAAAACATCTCTTGAAACGGCAGAACTTGTAAAAAAAAACCTAGACAAATCACCGATGTATCAGGGACAAATTAAAGGCATAGGAACCCGTTACTGTCCATCTTTCGAGGACAAAGTCGTCAGATTTCCTCACCATGAAACTCATCACCTTTATTTAGAACCCGAAGGCGAATTTAATAGTGAATACTACATAAATGGTTTCTCCACCAGCCTTCCGACTTACATCCAATGGCAGATGCTCCGTTCAATTCCAGGACTCGAAAAAGCTGAAATATCCCGTTACGCCTATGCCATCGAATATGATTTTATTTTCCCGGATCAGATGAATAGAACTCTTGGGCTGAAAACTCATCCAAATATCTTCACAGCTGGTCAACTCAATGGCACAAGCGGTTATGAAGAAGCCGCCGGACAAGGACTTGTAGCCGGAATGAACGCCGCAAGATTCGCGTCAGGCAAAGACGCAGTGGAACTTGGCAGAGACACAAGCTATATCGGTGTAATGATAGACGACTTAGTTACCAAGAATATACAGGAACCCTACAGACTCTTCACAAGCAGAGCCGAATATCGCCTGCATTTAAGGCAGGACTGCGCCGACTTAAGACTCTGCCCATTAGCATATGACTTAGGATTACTACCGCAAAAGAAGTTCGACGAGTTTTCTCTATACCTTAATAAACTTAATGAAATCTTATCCCAATGGACAAAGCTGAAAATTGACGCAATTGCCTTGAAGGACTACCTCAAAAAGTATCAGGGACTCCTCAAGGAAGAAGATAATTTCCCTTATGAAGCTCTATCTTTAGTTAAAACTGAAAGAACAGATAGACGAATCGCAAAAGAACTCTCAATCCTTGCTCATTACGACGGTTATCTTGAAAGAGAAAAACAGGAGATTGTAAAACTCAAAAGCCTGGAAAACATACGAATTCCGGAAAATTTCGATTACTCAATCATAAAAGGATTAAGAAACGAAGCCAGAATGAAGCTTATAAAGTTTAAACCTACCACTTTTGCCCAGGCCTCAAGAATTGACGGCGTAACGCCTGCCGAACTCACCATCCTCCGCGTCCACCTGAAACGGTAGCAAAATTCATTTTGCGCTATTTGACAGGGAGTTTCACGCTCTCTGACCACCAGTTTCCTTCTTTTTTGATAAACTCTATGGTTCCTTTCACATCCTTATCGACAGGTTTCAGGGTTTTGGAGTCTATCAGAGTAACCTTGGCTGTATAGTCCACGACTTGATAAGTTCCTCTTGTAGTTTTTTGCTCTTTGGAATCTACAACTTTGAATTCATTAACTTGTGTATCCTGGAAAATATAATTGCCCTGCCCGCTTGCAATCAGCCTGAGGTTCACATCTTTTTTGATCGCTGTACTCATTACGACATCTGGAACACTCGGAACCGAACAGGCGCTGAAAATCGCGGTTAGAGCTAAAATCACAACTGCAAAGAAAACTCTTTTCATCAAAAACCTCCAAAGCTTGTTAAAATTCATTTTAGCCAGATTATATTCTATTGTAACAGTTTTTAAAACTTATAAAGGAGTCAAAATGATGATAGGGTTGATAATGGCAGGCGGTTCAGGCAAAAGATTCTGGCCTCTAAGCAGACAGAAGTTTCCAAAGCAGTTTCTCAAGATAACTTCAGACTTATCAATGATTGAGATGTCCTTCAATCGTTTGCTCGGAAAAATCAAAAGAGAAGATATATACATCGTCACGGCCGAAAGTCAGGTCGAACTGGTCAAACAAAACATTCCAGGAATCTCCGTAGAGAATATTATCATAGAACCCCAAGGCATGAATACAGCCCCGGCTATAGCTCTAAGTATGAAATATTTATCGGATCGCTACGACAAGAATGAAGTTGTATTCATAGGCGGTTCTGACTACGAAATACTGAACACAAAAGGTTTCATTGATTCCCTGGAGCCGGCTGAGAAATCTGCACTTCAAGGCAACCTCGTAACTTTTGGTGTCAAACCGGCTTATCCTTCAACAGGATATGGTTATGTCGAAGGCGGAGAAAAAACTCAGTTCGGACTTAAAGTAAAAAACTTCAAGGAAAAACCTGACGAAGAGACAGCTAAAGAGTTTCTAAAAGCTGGAAACTACTACTGGAACAGTGGGATGTTTATGTGGACTCTTGAATCAATATCAGACGCTTACAATAAATATCTCCCGAAAGTTTCACAGCTTACAGATGAAATCGGAATGCTCTGGGGAAAAAACGGTTATAGAGTGAATATATCAGAACTTTATGCCAGAATGCCAAAAATGCCGGTGGACATCGGGATAATGGAACAGGCTGAAAACCGGATAGTTATCCCGGTTGATTACGGTTGGAGCGATGTGGGCGGCTGGAAAGCTCTCTATGATATATCAAAGAAAGACTCCAATAATAATGTTATGCAATGTAAAAGTATGAGTTTCGATTCATTCGGCAACTACATTAATTCAAATAAATATATCGCTATGATCGGAGTTAATAATTTGGTTGTAGTTGACACTGAAGATGTTCTTCTGATAGCCAACATAGATAAATCTGAAAATGTTAAAGATGTCGTAAGCGCACTCGAGAAAGATAAACTAAGCAACCACCTGATCTAATCAATGCTTTTGAGTTTTAGATTGCCTATTGATTTTTTTTTAAGCACATAATAAAATCTTAATAATGTTTTCAATTATTTCACAAAGAAACCTCAAATATAAATAATAAAGGAAAGGTTTAGAAGTATGGCAATAAAAGTTGGTATCAACGGATTCGGAAGAATCGGCAGAATGGTCTTTCAGGCTATTTGCGACCAAGGTCTCCTCGGAAAGGAAATCAATGTCGTAGCAGTAGTAGATGTGTCAACAGACGCTGACTATTTCGCTTATCAGATGAAGTATGACTCAGTTCATGGTCATTTCAAACACAAAGTAGAAACCTGCAAGTCAGACGCTTCAAAAGAAGAAAACGATACAATCATAGTAAATGGCAACAAAGTTCTCTGCGTAGCCGCTACAAAGACTCCTGATCAGCTCCCATGGGGAAAACTCGGCGTCGAGTATGTAATTGAGTCAACAGGTCTTTTCACTGATTCAGAAAAAGCCCAAGGCCACATCAAAGCAGGCGCAAAAAAAGTTATCATCTCTGCTCCTGGAAAAGGCGATGTAAAAACTATCGTTATGGGCGTAAATGAAAACGAATATGATGCATCCAAGCACCACATCGTTTCAAATGCTTCATGCACAACGAACTGTCTGGCTCCAGTAGTTCATGTAATTCTCAAGAGCGGTATCGGAATTGAAAAGGGTCTTATGACCACAATTCACAGCTTTACAGCTACTCAGAAGACAGTTGACGGCCCGTCAAAGAAAGATTGGAGAGGCGGCCGCGCAGCATCTTGCAATATTATTCCTTCAACAACAGGCGCCGCTAAAGCTGTAGGCGAAGTTCTTCCTTCTACAAAGGGAAAACTCACAGGTATGGCTTTCCGCGTTCCGACTCCTGATGTATCAGTAGTGGATCTTACTTTCACAGCCGGAAGAGACACCTCTATTGAAGAAATAGCCGCTGAAATGAAAAAAGCTTCTGAAACTTACCTCAAGGGAATCCTTGGGTATGCTGACGAAGAACTTGTTTCTACTGACTTTATCCATGATCAGCGCTCTTCTATCTTCGATTCTCTAGCTACACTTCAGAACAATCTGAAGGGTGAAAAGAGATTCTTCAAGGTCGTTTCATGGTACGATAACGAATGGGGCTACTCCAACAGAGTTATCGATCTAGTCAAACACATGGTAAAGAAAGGCTAAGTTTAAACTAGCATTTTTATTTATAATGGCAGGGCAACCTGCCATTTTTTCTTGCCAATAAATTGGTTTTATTTTATTAAAGGGAAGGTTTAAAATGGGATTAAATAAAAAAAGTATTAGAGATATAGATCTCAAGGGCAAAAAAGTCGTGATGCGCGTTGACTTCAATGTTCCTATCAAAGAAGGGAAGATTAAAGATGACACCCGTATCGTTGCGGCTTTGGAATCTATAAAATATGTCATAGAAAAAGGCGCTTCATTGGTTCTCTTGAGCCATCTGGGCCGTCCGGACGGAGAAAAGAAAGTTGAATTTTCTATGAAGCCGGTAGCTACAAAACTAGAACAACTTCTCGGCAAAAAAGTGATATTCGCTGACGATTGCATCGGTCAAGCTGTTGTAAAACAAGCTAATGCTCTAAAGCCTGGCGAAGTTATGCTTTGTGAAAATACCCGCTTCTATAAGCAGGAAGACATGAAGGCAAAGACTGATGAAGATAAAAAACTTCAGGACGCTTTCGTAAAAGAACTTGCCAAACTTGGCAATGTTTTCGTAAATGATGCTTTCGGGACAGCTCACAGAGCTCACGCTTCTACAGCTTTGATTTGCAAATATGTCAGACCTTCAGTTTCCGGATTCCTTATGGAAAAGGAAATTGAATATCTTGGAAATGCAGTTTTAAATCCAAAACGCCCATTCGTAGCAATCATAGGCGGAGCTAAAGTTTCCGGCAAACTGGAAGTACTCAAGAGCCTGATGGAAAAAGTTAATACAATTATCATCGGCGGCGGCATGGCTTACACATTTCTTAAGGCCCAAGGTCATGCAATAGGAGCTTCTCTGTGTGAAGAAGATTTAATTGAAACA
This sequence comes from Lentisphaerota bacterium, assembly GCA_037127655.1. Taxonomy (GTDB): domain Bacteria; phylum Verrucomicrobiota; class Lentisphaeria; order Victivallales; family GWF2-38-69; genus GWF2-38-69. The sequence goes on along the minus strand of JBAXXY010000034.1, from coordinate 11,111 downwards.
GCTAAAGAAACATTGAAAGCAGCCAAGGAAAAAGGCGTTAAATTCATGTTGCCTGTAGATAATGTCATTGCCGATAAATTCGATAATGCCGCAACTATCAAAACAATAGGTCTGGAAATTCCTGACAACTGGATGGCTCTTGACATCGGACCAAAAACAGTTGCTCTCTACTGTGAAGAAATCAAAAATTCCAAGACCGTAGTTTGGAACGGTCCGATGGGCTGTTTTGAAATGCCTAATTTTGCAAATGGCACAATGTCAGTTTGCAAGGCTGTAGCAGACAGCGGCGCAATCAGCGTAATAGGCGGCGGAGATTCTGTCTCAGCTGTAAATCAAAGTGGTTTAGCCTCAAAGATGACCCATGTGTCAACTGGCGGCGGAGCTTCCCTCGAGTTTCTCGAAGGCAAGAACCTCCCGGGCGTAACAGCTCTTGACGAAAAATAGTAGGCTATCCTACTTCTTGTATCTTAAAAAGCCTGCAGGTTTTGCAGGCTTTTTTTTGCATAAATAAATCAAAACTTTTCTTTTATAAAAGCCTTTATAAGATATAATCCACTCTTGACTTCAAAAAAATAATAACCAAAAAATCCAGAGGTTCCTTATATGTCTAGAGTAAAACTTCTTGCAATAATTATTATCTTAGCGGCTTTTCCGGCTTTTCTATTCACATCATGCTCTAAAAAAGGCCCAATGAAACCCAGAATTCCTTCAGTTGTCGTAACTCCTGTCGAAGTTGAAGACTTATCAAAAGTCTCATCTGTAGTGGGACAAATAACTGCGATGGAACAAGTAAATCTTAGGGCCAGAGTAGCAGGATTTCTTACAGTCAGGAATTTCAAACCAGGGCAATTTGTTACAAAAGGACAAACCCTTTTCCAGATACAAAAGGATCAATATCAAGCTCAGGTAGCAAGCGCAGCAGCTAAACTCATAGAAACTCAGGCCGCCCTGGATTTTTCTAAAATAGAATATAACAGACTTAAACTGCTTTTCAGCCAAAATGCGACCAGCCAGGAAAAACTCGATATGGCTACAAGCAATATGTACGAAAAAGATGGATTTATGCAAGGAGCCAAAGCCAATCTGGATCTGGCTGAACTCAACCTTAGCTACACAGACATTCTAGCTCCTTTTGACGGCAGAATCGGAATGTACGCCTATAGTGCAGGCAATATGGTAGATCTAACTAGCGATGCCCTCGCAGTAGTAACACAAGTAGATCCGATTTGGGTACAATTTACATATAGTGAAGCTCTATTTATGACATTACTTGATGAGCATGATAATGTACTGCCGAGCAAAACACACGATTCATATGGTGAGGTCGGATCCAAAGTCGCAGTAAAGATTATCCTTTCTAATGAAACCCAATATCCGATTGATGGAAGAATAGACTTCATAAATAATGTCATAGACCCTCTCACAGGCACAATTCAGATAAGAGCTGTATTTGCGAACCCTAATGAAAAGCTAATATCGGGCGGGTATGTCCAGGTAAAGCTATCCCCGAAAACCAAGTCTCCCTGCATGATCATTCCACAGTCTGCTCTACAGGAAGACCAGACAGGACCGTATGTCTTCATAGTTGACGACAAAAAAATCGTACAACAAAAATATGTAAAACAGGGAATAGTTTTCGGTGAAAGCATTGTAATTACAAGCGGACTTAATGAAGGCGAGCTTGTTATAAGCCAGGGATTCCTGAAAGTTAAACCCGGCATAGAAGTTAGCTATGTAATGCAGAAGAAAGAAACTGTTCCTCCAGCTTCTATATCAGCGCCACTTAGCAATAAAGTCGCTTCCGACACTCAGAAAGCCGCCATAAACTAACACTAGACGGAGACGGAAAAATGTTCAGCCAATTCTTTATAAGCAGACCGAAATTCGCTTTCGTCCTTTCCATCATAATTGTGATAGCCGGGATTATCGCGATCAAAAATATGCCGGTGGCTCAATTCCCGAATATCACGCCCCCTCAGGTGCAGGTAACTACTACTTACCCTGGAGCAGATGCCGTTACGCTTGAAAAAACCACGGTCATTCCGCTCGAACAGCAGATAAACGGCGTGGAAAATATGATTTATATGGACACACAGTGCTCCGACTCAGGTAATATGACTATCACCGTCTCTTTTGCTGTAGGGAGTAATCCCGACATGAATGTGGTTAATACCAATAACAGAGTTAGCATAGCCCTTCCTCAACTCCCACAGCAGGTTCAAAGCGAGGGAATTACAGTAAAACAGCAGAGCAGCAATATTCTCCTTCTTATCAATATCTATTCTCCCAATAACCAGTACGACGGCATTTTTCTCACAAACTTTGCCTGCCTTAATATGCTCGACGAAATCTCCAGAATACCAGGAGTAGGTAATGCTCAGGTAATGGGCGCTCTAAACTATGCCATGAGAATATGGATAAACTCCGATAAAATGGCCAGTTTGCAAATCACTCCAAGTGAGTTAATCAGCGCTATTAATCAACAGAACAAGCAGGTACCTTCGGGTCAGCTTGGTGGAGCTCCGTCCGAACCAGGTCAGCAATTCCAGTACACTATATTGTCTCAATCCAGACTAGATTCGGTCGAGGAGTTTGAAAATATAATCATCAGAGAAAATCCTGATGGCAGTATGGTAAGAGTCAAAGATGTCGCAAAAACAACTATGGGAGCTCAGGCATACAGTACTTACGCTCAGCTCAATGGTAAGCCATCGGCTGCTTTGGCTGTTTATCTACTCCCTTCGGCAAATGCTCTGGAAGTGGCAAGCCAGATTAAAACATTAGTGAAAAATTTGTCTCCTTCATTTCCCAAAGGAGTAGCGGCTGACATTGTTTATGACACGACTGAGTTTGTAAGGATTTCGCTAATTGAAGTTGTAAAAACCCTCATTCTAGCAATCATCCTTGTCATCATCGTGGTCTTCATCTTCCTGCAGGATTGGAGGGCTACTCTGGTCCCAAGCATAGCCATACCTGTCTCTTTGATCGGTACATTTTCTGTGCTTCTGGCTCTCGGATATACAATTAACACAATTACGCTCTTTGCTATGATCCTGGCAATTGGTATCGTTGTTGATGACGCCATCGTCGTTATTGAAAATGTATATCGTCTCATGGAAGAGGAACATCTTGACCCTATTGAAGCAACCAAAAAGGGAATGCTTCAGGTTACAGGTCCTATCGTAGCTACCTCAATGGTTCTCTTTGCCGTATTCATACCTGTAGCTTTCATTCCTGGAATCACAGGCGAACTCTACAGGCAGTTTGCCGTAACAATCGCCGTCTCGGTAGGGATATCCGCATTCAATGCTCTGACCCTCAGCCCTGCCCTTTGTGCTACATTCCTGAAACCCAAATTTATAAAAGGCAGCGGAACTGATGAAACATGGGCTCTCAGAGAAAAAGGAAAGGAATTCATCCTCTTCAGATGGTTTAATAAGGGCTTCGACTTCATTACAAAAAAATACCTCAACTATGTAGCGGCAACTATCAGAAACCTTCCTGCTGTCGTTATATTTACAGTAGTCTTGCTTGCTATGATATATGTCCTTTATATCTATCTGCCAACTGGCTTTATACCTAATGAAGACCAGGGAACTTTCTTTGTGGAAGTTCAGATGCCAAGCGGTGCAGCTCTTGACAGAACAGCAAAAACAATGGAAAAAATCAGAAAGATTGTTCAAGGGACAGATGGTGTCACGGATACGATCACTATCAATGGCTACTCGATGATAAGCAATATGCAAACATCCAATTCCTCCCTACTCTTCGGGATTCTTGAAAACTGGGATAAACGAACAAAACCGGAACTGCAGATAAATTATATACTTGGACACCTGCGTCAGAGACTGGCTACGGAGATTACTGAAGGTTTTACTTTTATTTATACCCTTCCCCCGATACCTGGACTTGGTACAAGCGGAGGATTCCAATTCGAGCTTGAACAGAAAGCAGGTAATAACCCCAAAGAGCTGACAGAAGTTTTAAGAAATTTCATCTACACGGCAAACCAACAGCCTGAACTTGCTAACATTTTTAGTACATACAGGTCAAATGTTCCGAAAATTCAGGCAGAAATAGATATAGATAAAGTCAAAAAACTTCAAGTATCACTAGGTGATGCCTTCGATACACTCGAGACATATTTCGGCTCATACTATGTGAACCAGTTCGACAAGTTCGGAAAAATCTATCAGGTTCTGATTCAGGCCGAACCAAAATTTAGGTCTTCTGTTCAGAATATGTATGATACTTATCTGATGAATGCCAAAAGAGAACTTGTTCCATTAAACACATTAATGAAGGTCAAGACAATCCTGGCTCCAGATATTGTCTATCACTATAATATGTTCGCCAATGCAGAAATTGAAGGTGATGCGGCTACAGGTTACAGTACTGGGCAAGCTATAGAAGCTATGGAAAGAGTGGCGGATGAAGTCCTTCCTCTGGGAATGCAGTACGAGTGGACTGGAACAGCTTATCAGGAAATTATCGCAGGAAACCAGACCACTATAGTATTCATGCTGGCTATCACCTTTATCTATCTCTTCCTTGTAGCCAAATACGAAAGCTGGATGCTCTCACTTGCTGTAATGTTGTCAGTCCCTGTAGCAATTCTGGGTGCACTGATAGCTCTATGGCTGGCTGGGATTGCTAATAACATCTATGCTCAGGTCGGATTCGTACTTCTCTTCGGCATGTCGAGTAAGACCGCTATATTGATGGTAGAATTTGCACACGAACAGCATAAGATGGGCAAATCTGTAGTCGAGGCCGCCGAAATAGCCGCAAAAATCAGGTTTAGAGCTGTAATAATGACAGCGACTGCCTTTATTTTGGGCGTGTTTCCACTTCTCATTGCCACTGGCCCTGGAGCCATGAGCAGAAAATCCATAGGTTTTGCAGTTTTTGGCGGGATGCTCCTGGATGCTATACTTGGGACACTTCGTATCCCATCATTCTATGTCCTGATGGAAAAAATAGTCGCATGGGCTGAAGGTAAAAGAGAACCAAAATTGGCAAAAGTGCCAGACGAAGAAACTAATACTGAAAAATAATCATATCCAATGAAATGGTTCTTTTTATATTTTGCTATTTTTTTGTGCTCATTGATTCTGACTTTGCTATTTACGCCTGTATATAAACGAATAGCTGTCAAAATCGGATTGGTCGATATCCCATCTCAGCAAAAACACAAGAATCACACACGCATTATCCCTCTGATGGGCGGAGCTGCAATGTGTTCGGCCTGGATTGTAACAATACTTATGGGGTTTCTAGTCCCCTTTCTTCTCAAGGCAAATATTCCTCAATATCTCAATGGAGACATCAGCGGGATTTTTATAACCCAGAAGAGAATCATCATTATAGCCATAGGAGCTTTGCTGATAACTATTCTGGGTTTTTGGGATGATAAGTTCCCGATGAGCGCTAAAGTCAAGTTTTTTGGACAGTTTGTCATAGCGGCATTTGTTGTAACATTCGCCCAGATCAAAGTATCGCTGTTTCTTAATTCTGAAATCGTCACATGGTGCATTACAGTCTTCTGGATTCTTCTGATAGTTAATGCCGTGAACTTCTTTGACAATATGGATGGTTTAGCCTCAGGAGTTGCCGCTATAGCTTTTTTCTTCTTTATGTTTATTGCAATAATTTTCAAACACTACTTTATAGCAAGCTTAAGCGCGGCAGGGCTCGGAAGCAGTCTGGGTTTCTGGTTCTTTAATAAACACCCGGCGACTATCTTTATGGGAGACAGCGGAAGTCATTTCCTGGGCTACACGCTTGCAATAACCGGAGCATTAACCACTTATTATCAGCAGGGGATAACTCAGACAGAACTGGCGGTCTTCATACCTCTTTTCGTTCTTGCTATTCCTCTCTTTGACCTCTTATCGGTCGTTATCATCAGGCTAAAGATCCACAAACCTATCTATATCGGAGACAACAATCATATCTCGCACAGGTTCAATAAGATGGGCATGACTAGAAAAACAGCTGTCCTATGCGTTCATCTGCTTGCAATAATAGTTTCGCTGAGCGTCTTACCTCTTCTCTGGGGAGATTCTCATACAGCGGCAGTTTGCCTCATCCAGGCTTGTGTGATTCTACTGTTGATTTCCGTACTTCAGTACTCTGCAAGAAAAAACTAAGCATCAAGGACTTTAAGGTGCTTTAAAACCATCAGAACTATCTGCAAAGCAAGAATTAGCTGAAATATAGAAAATATCCAGCCAATCAAAATCAGAATGGGGACTGAAATTACTTTAACTATCCGCTGTGCATAAATCATAGCCAGATAGTTTAAAAACATAATAACTAATAGAACACCAAAAACAAAAGTCAGGATTTCAAAATAGTGAGCAGGATTAAATAGCTTAATGCACAGAATTCCAGCTACGCCAGCAGGAGAAACGATATATGGAATGCTTAAAGTGTAGGCGAGTTTGTCAACTGCTGAGAGCTTGTTCATTTCGGTGACTATATCAAAAAGCGATGATGCGTTCTTTGACATATTTATCATCCTGAAAGCCTGCGAAAATAAAAGAATGGCAATGACCAGAGATATAGCAGGAGTTGAAACATCCCACCTGCTCATTATGTAAGGTCCGAGTATCGCAATACAGAAAACGATGATGGTCGAGATAAATGCCGCCTTTAATGCAATCTTGCGTTTGGTAGGTACTTCGAGCTTTTCCGTCATCAAAATAAAAGGCAACATAACCTTCAAAGGGCCCAAGGTAATCAAAAAAATCACTATTATTCCAAAAATCATGTCCGTATTTATAGCTCTAAAATTGAATCAATTAATGTAGTTTTGAGGCAAGCCAAACGATATTTTCGCATAGTCTGTCGAGAGTAGAAAGAGCTTCTTTATCGTTTTCCACTTCACCTTTTGCTCCACCAAAACCGATATTCCAGTAAGTAGAACCTGGTACAATCATATCGTTAATAATATACCAATAAGCAAGTTGAGCATAAGTAAAATTCTGTCCTGCTCTTCTAGCCACTACCACAGGAGCGCCTATTTTTCTTGAGAAAAGATTTCCGTTTCCTCTCGATACATACCCTGCCCTGTCAAGAAGCGCCTTTATCTGGGCAGTAGCTGAACCGAAATAAACAGGAGTCCCGGCAATGATAATATCGGAATTAACCATCTTGTCGAATATTTCCTGAAAGTCATCAGTTTTTATAGAACAAACCGCTTTGCCGTTTTTACAACCCATACAAGCCACGCATGGTTTCAAATCCTTGCCAGCAAGAAGAAGAACCTCTGATTCTATACCCGACTGCGTAAGCTTGTCAGCGCATCTTCTTAACATAATTTCAGTGTTGCCATTTTTTCGCGGACTTCCACATATAAGTAAAGCTTTCATTTATCTATATTCCAGGTAATTAATTATTAATCATATAGTCAAATCTCTTATACATCCTGTTGTTTTCAAGTCTATCCTGAAGCTTAAATGTGTGAACTGTCTTCGCTGCTTTGAGTTCTGTTTTCCCTTCTTTTATCTGGTCTAAAGTAGCCACGACATCCACTGCCCATATATCTACAATGTGCCTTATATTCCCATAAGCGAAAAACCTGTTTTTATCATAGAAAGCAGTCGGACCTTTTTCTCTGCTTGTAAAAATAGCCACGATTTTTCCGGTATTTGAGTCGCTAAGCACTATCTCGGTAGCAATTGATCCTCCCTGATTTGGCGATGAATACTGCAGAGCAAGTTTTGCTGGTACAAGCATCCATCCTATTGGAGTAGGCATAATGAGGTTGGAAACTGCGCCTACGATGATTTTATTGGCAACTATCTGAACTATATAGAAGTTTATTGCCAAAGCTTTATCTGAAACTTTATCAGTAAGTTTGAATTCCTTGCTGTAAGAAAAAGCATCTTTAAGCGCTTCTTCGCAGTAGCTCTCGACATACTTATCATCTTCATCTTTAGAATAGAACATGCGCCTTGAATTAAAATCCTCCCATCCTGTATTGGGAATAATATTTTTGCTCAGTTGAGCCCCCACTATTACAGCATCGTACTTCTTGATTGCTTCAGTATCAATCCATCCGTAATTGAAGCCTGTCTCACCTTCCATGTCTGTCATTTTTTCCACATAAGGCTTAGGAATATCCTGAGTTTTTTCAGGAGGAGTGGAAGAACAGGAACAAATTAAAATAGATAGCAGAATAGAAGATAGAAATGAAATCAGCTTCATGACAGTTTCTCCCTCTTATTTTTTAATAGAACCTATATTATTCCCCTCGGAATAATATACAGCCGCCCCCAAAGCCCAGCTTACTTGGGCGCCGTCAACCTTACTTACAGCTTTAATTTTTGTATCAGAATCAAATCCCAGCCTCTGTAGAAGATCAATTATTAAAATTGAACCAATATAATAGCCGTAAAGATACTTATCATAAGGCCATTTTACTTTCATTTCGTCCCAGGACATCGTAGCAAAATCTTCTGCCTTTGTTTTGATATCTGATATACTCGCTTCCGACCCGAGAGAGAAAGGTTTAGAATTAGTGAGATAATAAAAATACGCAATCCCGACAAATTGAGTTTTTGAGAGTACTGAGGCAGGAATAGGTTCCACTTTATGAACTTCATTTAGAAGAAGTTTCACATCAGACAAACATTGATTATAATTCCCATTGCCCGTCGTGGTAACCATTGCCAGACCTCGAGGAATACAATTTGAATTATCAAGAAACTGTTCGCGTAAATGGTCGTTTCCGACACCAAGATATGATCTGGAGTGAACGAAATAAGAGTTCTTTCCTATTTTTATTTCCTGAGTGTTTTCTGAAGGCCCATCCACCTGATAAGCTACTTCAATAGTAGCTCCTCCTATATCGATTACCCCGTAAGTTGAAGAAGTGCCAATCTTTTTTTCAAATAAATTGAGCCCCATCCAATCAAAAGCACCCTCCATTTTCTCAGGCATTGTACCGACAATCTTCAAATTGAGTTTAGTGTTTTTTGTGAGGTATGCATTTAGTATCTTATAAATTTGTTCCTGCCTGTAAGGAGAAGCAGACCTCATATCACCTGTAGCCATGAAATATAAATCAATATCGCTTTCCTTCACTCCTGCAGGAATTCCCTTTCTAAGACTCTCTATCAATGGAGCGATATACACTGGTACTTGCTCTGGGGAAACTAGGTTAGCAAGTCCAAGGTTGTTATCATTCTTTTTAAGAGGTATGGCCTTATATTGAATTATCCCGTCATTATTTACAATATCAAACAAATGGATTTCGCTGCCCGTACTGCCCGAATCTACAACTGATATGTATTTAGCAAAAAGAATCGGTTGAAGCGCAAAGAGCAGAATAATTACAACTAGCGGTATAATTCTTATATTTTTCATATTTCGATTAAAGAAAAAGGCTCTGATTTTCAGAGCCTTTTAAGTTGGATATACCTTATGCGCCAGCAAATTTAAATGTGTCGCTGACTATCTTCTGAGCTTCATCCTGAATCTTCTTGAGATGTTCTTTGCCCTTGAAGCTTTCTGCATAGATCTTGTAAACATCTTCTGTACCTGAAGGTCTTGCAGCAAACCAACCATTATCAGTTACTACCTTTAGCCCGCCGATTTCAGCGTTATTGCCAGGAGCTCTTGTGAGTTTAGCCACAATCTTTTCTCCGGCAAGTTCTGAAGCCGTAACTTGGTCAGGGGATAGTTTTTCAAGAACTTGCTTCTGCTTTGTATTAGCCACAGCATCCATTCTTTCGTAAATCGGAGCGCCGAACTGCTTTGTAAGATCTTTATAGTGAAGTCCTGGATCACGGGAAGTCTTAGCTGTAATTTCAGCAGCAAGAAGAGCTAGTATTATACCGTCTTTGTCGGTGGTCCAGACTTTACCGTTCTTTCTTAAAAATGAAGCACCTGCGCTTTCCTCTCCGCCAAAGCCAAAGGAACCGTCAACCAACCCCGGTACAAACCATTTGAATCCAACTGGCACTTCGCATAGTCTTCTGCCTATGCTCTTGGCTACGCGGTCAATGATTGAACTTGAAACAAGAGTCTTGCCTACAGCCGCGTCCTTTCTCCAGCCGGCTCTGTTCTGGAACAAATACCAGATAGCTACAGATAAGTAATGATTTGGATTGAGCAATCCTGAACTCTTTGTAACAATACCGTGTCTATCGAAGTCAGGGTCATTACCCCATGCCAGGTCGTATTTATCCTTAAGGTCAATTAGTCCTGCCATCGCGTAAGGTGAAGAGCAATCCATACGAATTTTGCCGTCCTTGTCAACATTCATAAAGCTGAAAGTCGGCTCGCAATGGCAATTTCTCAGCTCAATGTCTAGTTTGTAATGATCTGCGATTGGTCCCCAGTATCCTAAACCTGAACCGCCTAAGGCATCTGCGCAAAGTTTAAGTCCGGCCCCTTTAATAGCATCCATATCAATGATATTGATCAAATCTTCGACATAAGGTTTAATATAATCATGATTATGAGTGGTCTTTGCCTTGAGAGCTTTGGCAAAAGGCATTCTCTTTACTTCTTTATTCCCATTCTTCAAAAAGATATTAGCCTTGTCAGCGACCCATTTGGTGATGTTTGTGTCAGCAGGTCCACCGTTTGGTGGATTGTATTTTATCCCTCCATTGTCTGGAGGATTATGAGAAGGAGTTACTACTATACCGTCTGCCATTCCTGATGTTTTGTCTCTATTGTATGTAAGTATAGCGTGGGAAATTCCGGGTGTCGGAGTATATCCGCCCTCAGGCTGAATCATTACATTTACTTCATTTGCTGCTAGAACTTCAAGTGTTGTAATAAAAGCAGGTTCTGACAATGCATGTGTATCTATGCCAAGAAACAATGGCCCTGTAATATTAGCTTCTTTTCTATAGAGGCAGATGGCCTGAACAATTGATAGAAGGTGCTCCTCATTAAAACTACCTTTGAAAGAATTTCCTCTGTGCCCTGAAGTTCCGAAAGAGACAAGTTGTCCGACATCAGACGGGTCAGGCTTAACCGTATAGTAAGCGCTGATGAGCCTGGGAATATTCACTAGAATTGATTTTGGAGCAGGTTTCCCTGCGAATGGACTTGTAGCCATAATTATCCTCCTTGTTTAGTTGTAATGA
>JBAXXY010000033.1:0-20285 GCA_037127655.1 Lentisphaerota bacterium | reverse complement strand
GCAGAAAGTTCGATATGGAGTTTGCAATTTTCAAGACCATCGCAGGCTTTATTTAGCTTTGTACATTTATTGATATAAACTGCTGACTCTGAAAAAATATTAACAATATCAATAATAGATATATCACTGCTCTTGCGTTTAAGTTTAACTCCACCGTATTTGCCCTTTTTTGTATCAATGTAACCGGCGTCCCTAAGTCTCATCATTATCTTCCTTAAAAATCTATAAGGTATTTCCATTTTCTCAGAAAGGATAGTTGTAGTAAGAGGAAGGTTTTTCTCCTGGTAAATAGCTGAAAGTACAATTGCTCTAATTGCGTAATCTGCTTCCCTGGTTATCATAAATCCCTTTTTGAAATATTATTGACTTAACATTCATTATAAACTCGCAAATATTCCGTTTCAAGATAGTTAAGTGAAATAACACCGACCGCAAGTCATTTTTAAAAAGTCTATAAACTTAGATAGTTGCAATATTGAACTCAATAAACTAGAATAAAATAAAATATACAAAAATAACGAAAAAGAATAAAATGTTTGGTTTCTATAAAATTGCAGCCTGTGTTCCAAAAGTTAGCGTGGCTGACATTGCTTTTAACTCTGCTGAAACAATCAAGCTTTTCACCAAAGCAAATGAGGAAGGCGCGTCTGTAATAGTATTTCCTGAACTCAATCTTACTTCTTATACCTGTGGGGATCTCTTCCAGCAGTCATCTCTTTATGAATCAATCAAGATTAACCTCCCAATTATACTTAAAAGTTCCCTAAATCTCAATATCCTGATTATTATCGGATTCCCTGTACAATATGGAAACCTCTTATATAATTGCGCCGGAGTAATCCATAAAGGAAAATTTCTTGGAGTAGTTCCGAAAACCTACATTCCTAACTACAAAGAATTCTACGAAAAGAGATGGTTTGCTCCTGCCTACACAATTCCTAAAACAGAAACTCTTGATATTGCTGAACAGACAGTTCCATTTGGCAGCGACCTTATTTTTGAATATGGCTGTGACTTTAAATTAGCCATTGAAATCTGCGAAGATCTCTGGAGCCCTCTTCCGCCAAGCAGTTTTCACACATTATCCGGGGCAAATATAATAGCCAATCTCTCAGCCAGCAACGAACTGGTCGGCAAAGCGGACTACAGAAAGGCTTTAGTTTCGGGTCAAAGTGCAAAATGTATAGCTTCATATATTTATACTTCATCGGGAATAGGCGAATCTTCCTCTGATGTTCTCTTCGGCGGACATGCCATTATTGCCGAAAATGGAGCTATCATCGAGGAAAATAAAAGATTTGATTCTGAGTCAAACATCATTTACGCTGACATTGACTGCCAGAAACTGTCCGCAATCAGGAAGTCAGAAACTTCTTTCTACGACACGATGCAGAACATTGAAAAATTTACAGATAAGCTCAGAACATACCGGAGAGTAAAAATCCCATCCCTGAATCGAATATCCAAACTCAGAAAAAGAGTCAATCCCCATCCATTTGTTCCAGCCGACGATGAATCAAAAAGCAAACGATGCAGTGAGATATTCAACATTCAATCCTCTGCTCTGGCAAGAAGGCTTGAACACACCCGTTCGAAAAAATCTGTTATCGGCATTTCAGGCGGTCTGGATTCGACTCTTGCTCTTCTTGTTATCAAAGCCGCCCATGAAAAAATCAATAAACCTCTATCCGATATAGTTTCAATAACGATGCCGGGTTTCGGAACCACAGGCAGAACTTATAATAATTCACTTGAGATGTGCAAAATAATCGGATGTGATTTAAGAATCAAAGATATTAAAGATGTCTGCAATGAACAGTTTAAACTACTCGACCTGAATCCTGGGAACATGAACACCACCTACGAGAATGTTCAGGCGCGCCAGAGAACAATGATACTTATGGACACTGCAAACGAGACAGGCGGAATAGTTATCGGAACTGGCGACCTCTCGGAAATAGCGCTTGGCTGGTCCACATACAATGGCGATCACATGTCCATGTACAGTGTAAACTGTGGCGTACCAAAGAGTCTGATAAAATATTTAATAAGCTGGTATGCTTCCAAATCAGAAGATAAGCTCAAGAAAGTTCTCGAAGATATAATTGATACGCCTGTATCACCTGAACTCCTTCCTCCCGACAAGGCAGGTAAAATCGCTCAAAAAACAGAAGATATTATCGGCCCATATGAATTGCATGATTTCTTCCTCTACCACTTTATCAAATACGGCGCTTCGCCTAAAAAGATTCTTTTCCTTGCAGAAAACGCATTTGAAGGAAAATATGACGCGGCTTTCATTAAGAAATTCTTAAAACTCTTCCTGTCAAGGTTCTTCACTCAGCAGTTCAAGAGAAACTGTATCCCTGACGGCCCTAAAGTAGGAACGATCGCCCTCTCTCCAAGAGGCGACTGGCGCATGCCTCCCGATGCTTCTTCAACTATATGGATGGAAGAGCTTTCCTGATTGTGAATTTGCGATTTATGATTTTGGGAAATCAGACAATTCATAACTAGTACTTCTACCGCCAGCTAATTCCTTTTTAAGAATGCTTTTATTCCTTAGTTCCTGAATATCTCGAAGAGCAGTATCTGGGGAGCATTTCGCAATCTTTGCCCATTTCGAAGATGTGAGCTTCCCACCGAACCCGTCTAGCATTCTGTTAAGTAAAAGTTTTTGCCTGTCATTAAAAGCACATCCCTGATATCTGATCCAGAAATTGTGCTTGGAAAGGACTTTGGTAAGAATAGCTTCTGTTGATTCCAATGCGTTAGTCAAACAGTCTAGGAACCACTGCAGCCAAAGGGTAACATCAATGTTGCCTTTTTGAGACTTTTCCAGTATTTCGTAATACTGCTTTCTATCAATTCTAATTTGCGCAGACATACTGTAAAATCTCTGTTTTATTCCATCTGCTCTCGCCAGCAGCATATCTGTAAGAGCGCGGGCAATTCTTCCGTTTCCATCATCAAAAGGATGGATTGTTACAAAGTAGAAATGAGCTAAACCTGCTTTGATTACCTGATCAAGTTTATCTTCACTATTAAACCATTGGATAAACGCATCCATTTCGGCTTCTATTTTTTCAGAATCAGGAGCCTGATAATGAACCTTCTCTTTACCCATAGCTCCTGAAACAACCTGCATCGGCCCCTTTGAATCATACCTCCAACTGCCGGTCATTATCTTATACATACCGCTTCTTCCTGACGGAAATAAAGAAGCATGCCAACCTAACAATCTTTCCCTGGTTAACGGTAAATCATAATTCTGAGTTGCATCGAGCATCATCTCAACTACACCGTCAATATTCCTCTCCGAATGAAATAGACCTGAAACATTCATGACCAGGTGTCTTGCTATTGAAGACCGAACCTGTTCTGGATTGAGAATCTCGCCTTCGATTTCTGTTGACTTGAGTACATCCAAAGTAAGAGTCTCAAGAAATGCTTCACTTTTTAGTTCGAATCCAAGAGACCCCATTTTTCCAAGTAAAATTCCCTGCATGTTTCGTACTTTCCCCAGAAGAAATAGCAGAACCTCGCTATCCCAAGTAAAATGAGGCCAGCCCTCTTTCTGATATATATATAGCTTCATTAAAACTCTCTTTACGGCAGATATCTATTGCTTTTGACGCTTGTTTTGCGGAGATTAAGTCAATTATTCTCCGCAAAATACTATTTTACAATGGAAGTTAAATGAGAATTGCAAAAAACGCATTTGAAGGGAAATACGATACGGCTTTCATCAAGAAATTCTTAAAACTTAGCGTCTTCCGATGATGCAATACAATGCTTCTTTGCAGACATACTTTGCTTCATTGTATGACTGCATCACTCCTCTGAATACCATAACAATCTAAACAGAGCCGTTATTCTCAGCAAGAGATTTTCATGGACTATTACTGATGTTAGCTAATAAAAAGTACTTTGAGAAGAAGATCATCTGGTAGTCTATGGAGTTGTCCCAGTAGTTCCAATCGTGTATGCCAGGTCTTTCGGTATAGTCGTGAGGGATCTGCATCTCAAGCATTTTGGCGTGGAAGTTTCTATTTATCTTGATAAAGATGTCATTAACTCCGCAGTCAAAAATAATGGGTTGTTTTGATATTTTGACCTTATCAAGAAGTTTGTCCACATCGTAGTCTTTCCATTTTGGAGAATCTGAAGAAAGAACAGAGTCAATATCAAAGTGTCTTCCCGCTACGGGGTCAGCTTCGCCTGCTTCGACAAGTTCAAGTCCGCCGCTCATTGCGCCTGCGGCTCCGAAAGTATCAGGATGTTTGAATGCTAGATAGAAAGCGCCGAAACCGCCCATGCTCAAACCTGTTATAGCTCTTTTCGTTGGCATCTTGAAAGTATTAAAGGATTGATCAACTGCTTCCACAAGATCTTCAGCTATGGCTGATTCGTAATTAGATTTTTTCTTAAAAGGAGAGTTCACATACCATCCGGCAAAACCGCCGTCCGGCATAACAATTATCACATCATACAAATCGGATAATTTTTCTAAACCTTTGCTATCTTGATCGTACCAGGCTTTATAATCGCCCGACCAGCCATGGAGCAAGTAAACGACTGGAAACAGAGCATTACTCCTGTAGTAATCGGATGGAACTACTACGAAGGCTTTCTCAGGTTTATCTAGATTGTTTGTATCAAAACTAAGCTCAGAAAGTTGTTCAGAGATTTTCTTATTGGAAAGATTTGTTACATCAGCAAAAGAGAGAACAGCTATTCCAAGAAACAGTAGACAAATGAATGTTTTAAGCATATTAAAACTTTATCCCATTTTTTCACGGGCAAGATGCCTGTGTTACGATTAATTCCTATATGAATTGAACCATGCTCTTTCAGCGAACGGTTTCTTTTTAGGAGCGGATATGGGTTCGGCAGATATTCCGATCGGAAGTATGATTTGAACTTTCTTTGCATCGGTTAGGTTGATGAATTTAGCAATTTTATCCGCCCTGCCCTCAGCTCTGAGCCAACCGTCCACCCAGACAGAAGCATAACCAAGAGCTGTTATTGCAAGAAGCATATTTTCTACTGCGGCGGCGCAGTCTTCGAGCTGAAAAGAGAGTCCTTCATAAACAGCAGGAGGAGTTTTATCAACGATGCAACATATATAGGCTTTGGCTTGTTGCATGGCCTTATTCTGAGGATGCATGGTACTGATTTGCGCAATTATGGAAGAGTCGTCAATTATCACAAACTCTGTAGTCTGGGAATTCTTGCCGGATGGAGCCATTAAGCCTGCTTCGACTATCTTTATAAGGTCTTCTCTATTGGGTTTGAAATCTTTATATGCACCACGGTAACAATGTCTCTCTCTGATTGCATCGAAAATATCCATAAATACCCCACATCTTATCCGACGGACGCTCCACTAGGAAACTCTCCGTCAATTGTTATTATTTTTAACTTATCTTCTATTTTGGCAGCAAGAAGCATACCATGAGACTCAATTCCGCAAATCTTTGCAGGTTTGAGATTGGATACGACGACTATCGTTCTGCCGACAATATCTTCAGGTTTATAGAAGAGCGCTATACCAGCAACAATCTGCCTCTTTTCACTACCGATTTCTATCGTAAGTTTTAATAGTTTATCTGTCTTGGCTACCTTTTCGGCGGTCAGAACTTTGGCTGTTTTAAGTTTTGCCTTGAAGAAGTCGTCAATAGTAATTACATCAACAACGCTTTCGGCAACTGTTGGAAGGACTTGCTTCGTCAAGTCCGCTGATTTCGGTTGCGACAGAGCGCAACCCTCCACTTCAATCCTAGGGAAAAGAACTCCAGTATCAATAACGGCTAATCCGGCTTTGAGCCCTCCCCAGACTTTCAGATCATCAATGATAATTTTATCGTCACCGATTCCGATAGATTTTCGTATTATCGCTGATTTTTCAGGGATAACAGGATAAAGCAAACCTGAAATAATTCTTAAAGCTTCAGCAGTATTGTAGAGAACCGAATTGAGCCTGTCAGCATTATTCTCTTTAGCCAATTTCCATGGAGCGGTTTTCTCCATGTATCTGTTCCCTGCCCTAACTGCGGCGATAACAGCTTCTATGCCTTTATTGAGTTTCATATCAATGATTGAATTTTCCATTACCTTAACGGCTTTAAGAACTTCATCTCTGAACTCAATATCATCAGGCGTTTCACTGCCAGGCACAGGAATGACAGGATCGGATTGCTTCAATATAAACTTAATTACTCTATTTAGGAAGTTTCCCAGGTCATTGGCAAGGTCAGCATTGTACTTTGCAATAAATGCGCCTTCCGTAAACGAAGCATCCTGTCCAAGAGTCATTTCAGCCAGCAGAAAGTATCTGAAAGCATCAACACCATATTTTTCAGCCAGATCCATCGGGTTAACTACATTGCCCAATGATTTGCTCATCTTCTCATCACCTGTAAGCCACCAGCCGTGAGCAAAAATAGTTTTCGGCATCTCAATATTCATTGCTTTGAGCATTGTAGGCCAGTAAACAGTATGAGTAGTAAGAATATCTTTACCGATCAGGTGATATGATGCAGGCCACCATTTATTAAACTTTTTATCGTCGGATAGATAACCGACAGCAGAGATATAGTTTACAAGGGCGTCAAACCATACATAACAGACATAATCCTTATCAAAAGGAAGTTCAATTCCCCATGAGAGCCTGGACTTCGGCCTTGATATGCAAAGGTCACTCAACGGCTGGCGAAGGAAACCAAGCGTCTCGTTGGCCCTGTAAACAGGTAGAATGAACTCGGGATGAGTCTTGATATAGTCAATGAGCCATTCCTGATAAGCGCTCATTTTGAAGAAGTAATTTGACTCTATTAGCTCATTAGTGGCTCGTTTACATTCAGGACAAAGTCCACCTTCGAGCAGGTCTTTCTCCATAAAGAACCTTTCACATGGAACGCAATACCAACCCTTGTATTCAGCTTTATAAATCAAACCTTTTGCATACAAATCAAGCAAGATTTTCTGAACAACGCTTTTGTGCCGTTCTTCAGTAGTTCGGATGAAGTCATCGTGTGTAATATCGAGCTTCTTCCACAACTCCATAAACCTTATGACTGTGGTATCACATTGCTCCTGAGGAGTCATGCCATTCTTGACTGCCGCCTCCTGAACTTTTGAGCCATGTTCATCGGTGCCTGTAAGAAAATGTGATTCAACCCCGAGGAGTCTGTAATATCTTGTTAGAACATCAGCTAAAACTGTTGTGTAAGCATGACCAATATGAGGCTTGCCGTTAACATAGTAAATCGGAGTTGTTATGTAAAAAGTGCTATCTGACATTTTGTTTTATCTTACTGGTAATTAGTTGTTTTGTTTAAACATATTATCGAAGAAACCCACTGTGTCAGGACCATCTGACTTATCTGCAGCAAGCTGAGAATCTCCTGTCATATCTCTAAGTTCGTCAAGAGATTTCTGAGCTTTGGTTTTGTAAACAGGCTTATAAGTTGAAATTGCCTTTTTAATCGAGGCTATGTAAGGAACCGGTCCTCCCTGCTCATACCCCATAGTAGCAACCACTCCGCCTTCCTGGTCTATTATAAGAATAGTAGGGAAACCCATTACGCTGTATTTATCCATCAGTCTGACATTCTGGTCTTTTACTTTGTCACTGATCTGTTTGTTTCTTGGAAAATCTGCCTTAAAAAGGATTAGATTATCTTTGGCGTATTCTTTGAACTCAGGAGTATTAAGCACTTCAGCATCTAGTTTGATACACCATGGGCACCAATCAGAGCCAGTGAAATCAGCAAATATATATTTATTATCTTTAGCGGCTTTGGCTTCTGCGTCGCTGAAATTATCCATCCATGTTAAGTCTGCGGCATAAGATAGTGTAGCGGAAAGAACAACAGCTAGAATAGCAATAGATTTTCTCATTGGTTAATCCTTTGTTTAGTAAATATTAGAAGGCTGAGACAATTCAAAAATATTTATTCATTTGATGAAAATTCAACAAGATGGAGAAATCATAGCCTAGAAAATTCATTCAAATATTTTACTAGAAAATCTTCAAGCTCATTCAAAACACCTAATCGCGAAGTAATTAAAAATGTCACGCCTCTGTGTGTGTTTTTGGCTTCTGAGATACAGTTTTCAATATCTCTCAGATGACTTCCACCTGACAGAAAAAAAGGAAAGACTACTATTTCTTTTATTCCTTTCTCAGTCAAAGCGTCGATAGAAGTCTTAAGGTCAGGCTTTCTAAACTCAAGAAAAGCACTAACTATTTCGGAATAGTTTGCTAATTTAGAGCTTACTCCTTCAATAAAAGCTAGGGTTTCGTTGTTAGCAGATTCCATTCTACTGCCGTGGGCAACTATTATGAGAGCTTTTTTCATCGTTATTTTGCCTTTAATGGCTTACTATCTATATTTAATGTTTCTATTGTACAAAAAAATTGAAGATTTAGCAAATGAAAGACAAAGAAAATACTAACAGCACATTAATTCAAAACAAAAAAGCTTTTCACGATTTTGAAATTCTTGAGAGATTTGAGGCCGGGATAGAGCTTAGAGGCACTGAAGTAAAAAGCTGTAAAATCAGAAATATCTCAATGGCTGACGCTTTTGCGAAAGTCGAAAACGGAGAAATGAATCTATACAATGTCAACATCTCCACTTATGACCACGGCAATCAGTTTAACCATGAAACAAAAAGACCGAGAAAACTTCTTCTGCACAAAAAAGAGATACTCAAACTCTTCCAGCAATGCAGAGAAAAAGGTCTAACAGTAGTCCCGCTAAGTTTTTACCTGAAGAAAGGAAAAATTAAAGTTGAGCTTGGTTTAGCAAAAGGTCGAAATAAGGGCGATAAACGCGATGCCCTCCGTGAAAAAGAAGATTCTCTTGCCATGAAACGCGCCATGAAAGGCGAATAGCATTTACTGTTTTACAGCGGCTATCATTGTCTGGATATCAACCATCGAACTCTCAAGCTCCTTCTGGTCGATTTCCCTAAGTTTTTCCAAAGTAATGGCATTATCAACACAGAAAAGCCCGCTCTTTGTTCTTCTAAGAGAAAAAAGAGTGCCTCCACAGCCTAGAATATTTCCAATGTCAAAGCATAAACTTCTTATGTAAGTTCCTTTAGAGCAAGCCACAGTCATATAAACATCCGGCAAATCAATCTTAGTTATTTCTAGAGAACTAATTTCTATAGGAACAGGCTCTCTTTCAATGGTTTTCCCTTGTCTGGCAAGTTCATAAAGTTTCTTCCCTCCGACTTTTTTAGCCGAAACCATAGGCGGAATCTGCATTATTTTGCCTGTAAATTTCTTAGCAGCAGCTCTTATATCTTTTTCTGTTACAGCCGAATAATCTTTTTCATAAACTACTTTACCGTCCATGTCGTAGGAATCAGTTTCAATTCCAAGCCGCATCACGCATTCGTATGTCTTGTCATTTCCACTTAGTATTTGGCTGAACTTCGTCGCCTTCCCAAGGACAAGTATCAACAAACCTGTAGCCGCAGGATCAAGCGTGCCGCAATGACCAACCTTTTCTATCCTGAAAGTCTTTCTGACAAAAGCTACTACATCATGACTAGTCCATTCGGGGGGTTTATCTACAAGAAGTATTCCTGAAGCTTCAAACCGTGGTTTTCTATCTGCTCGTTCTTCCATAATGATTATCTTTCCAAGTTCAATTTTTTAAAACTACAAATCACGGACAAGATGTCCGTGATACGGTACCATGGGCATCTTGCCCATGTTTTTACTACAATTTAGTTGATACAATTTAATGGTTTTTGACCTTCCAGAACAGCCTGTACATTCTTAACAGCTATTTCAGCCATCTTTTCTCTGGTCTCGGCAGTTGCGCTTCCAATGTGCGGCGCAAGAACTACATTCTCGAGTTTAAATAACTCAGGTTCAATCTGAGGTTCATTTTCATAAACATCCAAACCTGCTCCCCAGATATAACCTTCTTTCAATGCGTTAACAAGCGCCTTCTCATCAACTACAGGGCCTCTTGATGTATTAATAAATATAGATGTTCTTTTCATCATTTTAAATTCATTAATTCCGATCATGTGCCTGGTCTCTGATGTGAGAGGAACATGGATTGAAACAAAATCGGATTCCTTTAACAAAGTAGCTTTGTCCACATAGGAAGCATTAGTCTCTTTTTCAAATTCAATATTCCGGCTCCTGTTGTAATAAAGTATTCTCATATTGAATCCAGAAGCTTTTTTGGCAAAATTAGAGCCTATTTTCCCAGCCCCTATTATTCCGAGGGTCTTTCCTGTAACTTCCTGTCCGAGCAATAATGTAGGCTCCCATTTTTTAAATTTGCCATCTCGCGTAAACCTGTCTGAATCAACTATCCGCCTTGCTACAGAGAAAAGAAGCGCCCATGCAAGGTCTGCCGTGGCATTAGTGAGAACTCCGGGCGTATTGGTGACAATAATCCCTTTTTTAGCGGCATATTCAAAGTCTATATTGTTATAACCAACGGCATAATTAGCTATGATTTTTGCTCTGTCTATGCTATCAATCACATCCTTATCGATAGGGTCCATCAAAGTACAGATGATTGCATCCATGCCTTTGAGGTTCAGACACAGTTCTTCTTTGGTCAGATAATTGTCGGATCCATTTATAAGAAGCTCATATCTTTCCTTCAGTAAGTCCAAAGGTTTTTCAGGAATCCGGTAGGTTATATAGACTTTAGGCTTCATTTAACAAGTTTTTCGAGATACTCAAACCAGGAATTCATTCCTTCGCCAGACTTGGCGCTGAGTTCAAAAATATACATTCCGGGATTAACTTCATGAATGAATTTCCTGCATTTCTTCAAATCCCAGTCAAGATGAGGAATGAGATCTATTTTGGTAATCACAGCCACAGAAGCATCAGAAAAAATAACCGGGTATTTTACGGGTTTGTCTTCACCTTCTGTGCAAGATAATAGGACTATCTTGAAGTCTTCGCCAAGCTCAAAAGCCGCAGGACAGATAAGGTTTCCGACATTCTCAATAAAAAGAAGTTTTGTGTGTTCATTAACGACTTGAGGAAGGATTTCGGATATCTGTTTTGCATCCAGATGGCACGAGCTCTTTGTTTCAATCTGATAAACAAAATCGCATTTGCCCTGAAGCCTTCTGGCATCATTATCGGTACTCTGGTCGCCGACTATTACCGAACAGTGGATTCTGTCTTTCAAGGCATCAAGCGTCTTTTCAAGAAGAGTGGTTTTCCCTGAGCCAGGAGATGAGATAATGTTTACTGTCGTTATTCCTCTATCCTTGAGCCAATGCTTGTTCTGATGAGCAAACTCTTCATTCTTGGCCAGAATATTTCTCTCTAATTCGACTGTTCTTGTTTCATGGTGAGAGTGATGATGCTCTTCATTATGGTTATGCTCATGCTGATCGTGGTCGTGAGTATGGTAGTGTCCATCGTGATAATGCCCGCCATCATGGTCATGATCGTGACTGTGTTGATGATCAAAATATTTCTTTTCGTTACCTTCCTGACATCCGCAATCTTTACACATTATTCTATCTCCATTGATTTAATCAAAAATTCTTTTCCGTTTATAAGTTTAACATTTTTGGACGAACATGATGAACATCTCATCAAGGGAATATCCAGAGTTGTTTTTGTTCCACAGTCGTTACAGAGAATAACGGCTTTCTGAATTTCTACATTGAGTTTGGCACTCTCAAGAAGAGTTCCTTCAGCAGCAATAGGAAATGCGAACTCAAAAGGTTCCCTTTCGGCTCCGGAGAGTTTCCCGATGACTACATTTATTTGAAAGACCTTCTTTACATTATTTTTCTCTATGTAGTCAACAAGTTCCCGAACCATTGATTCAGCTAATGACAATTCGTGCATAGTTTAATCTTTCCTGTTTTTGGCGGCGGTTTCGGAGAAACACGCCCTACCTAACAAATCCTTGGTAAAAGTTCGCCTGTCGGCACATCCACAAGCCTTCTTCCGCCTGTCACTGTCTTTATTGAGACGCGCTCTGTATCGGAGTTTACATATCCGATAATAGCTGCTCCTATTCCCTCAGGCATCGCTCTCCATAGATCCAATATCTCATCTACTACAGATGCATCGCAAATAAGCATCATCCGGCCTTCGCAGGCCACATTAAGCAAGTCTATACCGAGCATTTCAGCAATTGAAAGCGTCCCGGCAGAAAATGGAAGTTTGGATGAATCTAATTCTATCCCGACATTCGTACCTGAGACGATTTCGTTTAGAACAGCGGCTACTCCTCCTCGGGTCGGATCTCTCATAAATTTAATATGTTCCGCATACTCTTTATATGCCGTTTGGACAAGTCTGTGAACTGACGCGGTATCGCTGACAAGGCCATTCTCGATATTGATTCCTTCTCTTGCGGCCAGAATTGCCATGCCGTGGTCACCGATATTTCCACTCACCAGCACTGCATCACCAGCTTTAACTCTTGATTTGTTCAGATCGAAATTTTTTAGCTTCTCACCTATTCCAGAAGTATTTATGTAAATCCCGTCACATTGCCCGCGGGCAACCACTTTTGTATCTCCTGTTACAATTTTTACGCCGCATTCATTGGCTGAGGTTTTGATTGTATCAAGGATAAGCCTGAGTTCGGATATTGGAAAACCTTCTTCGATTATCATGGCTAGGGAAAGATACCTTGGTATTCCTCCAGCGACGGATATGTCATTTACCGTCCCATGGACGGCAAGATTGCCGATATTGCCGCCATTGAATTTGTAGGGTTTAACTACATAGCTATCAGTCGAGAAAACAATTTCGCCTTCGATTTTGGGAAGAGTTGCTCCATCAGGAAGTGATTTTAGCGGACCATCACCAAATCTGGAAAGAATTTCTTCTTTTATAAGAGCATCAGAAAGTCGGCCACCGCCGCCGTGGGCGAGCTGTATCGTATCGTATTTCATAAGTATTTTGACTTAATGCGCATTTAAAACAAAACACGGAACTAACATTCCCTGATGATTCAAAGCTATAATATTTTTATTTGATATTCTCGTATAGAAACCGCAAAACTTACCACCGAACATATAAGGGTCAAGTTTCACATTGAATAATTTCATAGAACCCGAATCATCAACTGTAAAGGAATGGCGGGGAATATCAATCTTCTTTTGTACTAAATATCTATCATCTTTTGATTCAAGAATGGTATTAATGGTCTTTTCCCAGTCATCATCCGTCGTATCTGAACCGCATATAACGCCTTCAGTGGCATAGGAGTTATGGGGTTTGAGAAAATAATCATCCTTATTCGCTATGATATCTCTCAATTTTATAGAAGAATCAGACAATCGTCTGGTCCAGGGAATTCGCTCTCTGATAAAGGCAAGCTCATTGTCCGAGAAATAGTTTTCAGCTAGCGAGCTATTTAGGAAAGTAAATGTCTGCTTGCTGTGAATAACATGCGAACGAAGTGGGCCTACCACGCAAACAACTCGTTTTCGATATGCCTCCAAAAAGACTTTTGAATCTTTAGCATACGATATGATGTCGTCAGTTATTGCTCTTCTGTAAATCAGGTCAATTTTGAAGTTTTTATGCCACAGACCATCGGTCTGTAGGTTAAAGTTTCTTATATCGCATATCTCAGTAGGATATCCCCGAGAGATAAAATAGTCTTTCAAATAAAGAAATTCGTCACTCGTACCCTTTTCCACATAATCGGTTATCGCAATATTTGGAATCCCTTTCCCACCAAACTCAGCATAGGTCGCAATCAGTGTCTCAAGGATAGATTTTGGAAGGTCAAATCTCTGCAACTTGAATTTGTGAGCAACCTCTTTTCCTAAGTTGGTACATAAAAAAGAATCATCAAGGATTCTTATATCATTCATCCCGCTTGTACCGTCAGTGTTAAATTCGCAGAATTTGAAACTCTTTCCGTCCCAAAAACCGTCATATCTCGAGACAGGGACAGACATTGTGTATCCCGGATCAATGGCAATCCAATCATTAAGTTCATCCGAAAATTTGTAAAAAGCTGAGACTTTGGAATCCTTGAGGTAGAGCTCCGAGACTCTCATAAGAAGTTTTGAAAGCATTTCTGCCTGGCTCTTAAGCTCGTCGAATTCAAAGCCAGGAATGATGTAAGGATGATAAAGAGATGGTATCAGATAACCGTAGCTTTTGTTCGACGACTCAAGCAGTTCAAAATACTTTTTACGATTAAGCGGATACTCTTTACGGGTTATAAATTCAAGAAATGGATCGTTTGAAGACATGGTTAGATAAAGTATAAATCTTTCATATTATGGACGCTTCTGCCTCGTTCATCCCATAAACTTGCAAGTTTTTCGCCGGGTGATTTCTTTTGCTCAAAAAGAGTCTCTTCTAAGGGCAATAGATACTTCTTGTCGCGTGGATAAAACTCTTCCAAACCTTTAAGTGAAAGTTTATAAAGTCCTTGAGCCATTTCCAAAAATGAATTCCCTTTCCAAATCGTGGCAAGGCCATATCTGTCAACGGCGTGCTTAATGTGAAAAAACTCAGATTTTTCGAATGTGCCTGCAATCTTCGCAGCTTTATCGATTATTTTCTCGGATGAATAGAATAAACCTTTTATAAGTGCCGGAATAGTTAAAACTCTCTCAATGCTGTCCTGATTATCAAAACATCTTATTTCTATAAAGTTCTTTGCCCTAACTACAGTATATGAAAATGAAATATGACTCTCCCACCATTTGGGGCAGAACTTGCCTGTCTTTTCGACATACTTTTTAAAACTCATTCCTACCAGACTGCCGGGTTTTTCGCCATTTAAACCTTCGACTACAGGAATTTTAGCCAGATTTTCGGCATGAGTTTTATATCCAAAATCTTCTTCAAACACACCTTTGACTATCCCGCTTCTAACCCCATGCGTATGTTGCCAGACATTACCGCGATATGAAATGTAATTGCTTTTTTTGTTACGCACGATCGGAGAGTTTGCGTACATGGCAGAAAATATAGGTGAAAGAGAGTTAATAGTTCTGATTTTTTTGATAAAGTCTTTTTCAGATGAATAATCTATGGAAGTCTGGACTGATGTAGTAAGCTTCATCATATCCTCAGCCATGGTTAAACCGTACTCTTTGAAATAGTTGATAAGAGTAGCATATCTTGTTTTGGGAATTACCTGAACTTCAGATGTTGAAGCAATGGGATGATAAGATGCCGGCATGACAGCAAGTCCCCATTTGGAGCAGACATCTTTAAGCACAGACAAGAACATTCTGCACTCTTCCTCTGCATCTTTTATTTTTGTGAATTTGCTCCCGGAAAGCTCAATCTGCCCGCCAGGTTCGAGCGTAATATTATATGTATCGCTTTTTAAACCGATGATATTCGAATTGACCTTATCGAGCATCGGTTCAAGATTCAATTCTTTATGGAGCTTTTTGAGGAGGTCAGCTACGCCGTGTTTGCCGCCGTAAGAAATCTGTTTAAACGATTCTTTGTCAACTACGAAGAGTTCCCACTCCAGCCCCTGACAAAAATCCTTTACATCCTTTTCACCTTGTCTGAAATAGGAAGCCAATCCTTCAGTATCCATATATTTTTGATTCAGGCGAAAAGGCTTTGTAGCCAATTATCCCGAAGCCTTTTTGCCCTCATTAGAGTTAAATAATCGCTGTTTTTTAATGAGTCTATTGCATTTGAATCACAATTGAATAGCCTAAAAAAAGTTATATTTAAAAAACTCTAAATTTTAACAAGATTTACGGCGCAAACTTTGAGTTCGGCCATTCTGGACTTGGGATCGAGGGCATTTATGGTTAGCATATTGGCAGCGGCTTCGGCAAAGTGGAAAGGAATAAAGATATTCATTTTTTCTACTCTTTTTGAAGACTTGGCAGAGATGATTATCACCCCTCTTCTGGAAAATACTTTTACCTTTTCTCCTTCGGAAATCCCAAGTTCTTTCATGTCATCAGGATTCATCTCGAAATACGGCTCTGAACAGTAATTATTTAGAGCGGTGCTCCGCCGCGTCATTGTGCCTGTATGGTAGTGATAGAGATTTCTCCCTGTTGATAAGACAAATGGATACTCTTTGCATATGCCTTCGGCTGGCGGAATGTGTTCAACAGGAATAATAAGAGCCTTCCCTCTTGTGAATTTATCTCTGTGGAGAACTGGGGTTCCAGGATGTTTTGAATCATGGCATGGCCATTGGATAAGTTCACTGTTTTTAATTCTCTCTGGTATTACCCCTGTGTACTGAGGAACGACCAAGTTTATTTCTTTCATAATATCTTCCCAGTTGCGGTAGTCCCAGAACGACCCCATGGCAATGGCAAGTTTTTGAATTATATACCAGTCGTCTTTTGCTTCGCCTTTGGGTTTTACCACTCGTCTTACCGGCAAAATCCTTCTCTCTGTATTAGTAAACG
Organism: Lentisphaerota bacterium; assembly: GCA_037127655.1. Classification (GTDB taxonomy): domain Bacteria; phylum Verrucomicrobiota; class Lentisphaeria; order Victivallales; family GWF2-38-69; genus GWF2-38-69. The sequence goes on along the minus strand of JBAXXY010000033.1, from coordinate 3,887 downwards.
AACCATCCTTCTCAAGAGCAGATGCGGCAGGAAAAACCACATGGGCAAGTTTAGCTGTCTCAGTTAAAAAAATGTCCTGAACTATCAGGAGTTCGAGTGACTCAAGAGCTTTGATTGTATGGTTTAAGTCAGGCTCAGACAGAGCCGGGTTTTCACCCATGATGTAGAGAGCCTTTACTTTGTCATCAAGTACAGCATCCATAATTTCCGTTAGTGGCAATCCGAGTTTCGGAGAGAGTTTTGCCTTCCAAAGGTTCTCGAACCGCTTCCTTGCTGACTCATCATCTACTCTGAAATATCCCGGATAGCTATCCCATTGAGCGCCCATATCACATGAACCTTGAACATTATTTTGACCACGAAGCGGATTAAGTCCTGTCCCTTCTCTGCCGATGTTACCTGTGATAAGTGCTAGATTTGTCAGAGCAGTCACATTGTCAGTGCCGCATGCATGCTGGGTTATCCCCATTGTCCAGGCAATGCTTGCACGCTCTGCATTTGCATAAATTCTGGCCGCCTCAATGAGTCTATCGGCAGGAATCCCTGTTATGCTCTCGACATACTCAGGGGTGTATTTCTCGACAGAAGACCAGAGTTTTTCAAAGCCTTCTGTTCTTTCTTTTATAAAATCATCCTTCTGCAAACCTTCTTTCAGTATCACATGGATGAGACCATTGATCCATGCAATATCAGTACCGTTATTCTGTCTGAGCCAAAGTGTGGCGTATCTTGTTAAATCTATTTTGCGTGGATCAACTACGATTAGTTTTGCATTGTTCTTCAGGACAGCTCGTTTGATATAATTAGCGATAACCGGATGAGTCTCTGTAGTATTGGAACCAGTCACAAGAATCACATCAGCTTTCTCAAAGTCGGCTATGGTATTTGTCATTGCTCCTGATCCTAAAGAAACAATCATGCTGGCCACTGTAGAACCATGACAGATTCTAGCGCAATGATCCACATTATTTGTCCCGATCACGCATCGCATAAACTTCTGAAAGACATAGTTATCTTCATTCGTGCATCTGGCAGATGCCATGCCTGCAATCATATCTGACCCGTTTGGTCTATCTTTGATCTCTTTAAGCTTATTTGAAGCATAAGTAAGAGCTTCAGTCCATGAACATTCGACGAGGCGATTGCCTCTTCTAATCATTGGAGATTTAAGCCTTTCGTGATGATTGGAGTATTGAAGACCGAATCTGCCTTTCACGCATGTCGAACCCTGGTTGGGAATAACATCTGCTCCAGTTACTTTGATAATCTGCCCTTCGCTATTGGTGTTAACATCAAGCTGACATCCCACACCGCAGTATGGGCATGTAGTTCTAGTGATAGCACGAACATCCTTATCTCTGTATCGTTTGCCGTCGGTATAGACAAACTTCATCGTCAATGCGCCGACAGGACATACTTGAGCGCACTCTCCGCATCCATCGCATTTGGATTGATTCCATCTATCATAACCTGTGGAAACCACGGCTTCTATTCCGCGGTTTTCGAGTGTAAGAATTCCTTTGCCCTGAATTTCCTGGCACGCTTTGGTGCACTTCTGGCACTGAATACATTTTGTGGCGTCGTAATCAAGAACCTGTGAAGAATAATCTGAGAACTTTTCCATCTCTCCCCACATCGGAGGAAATTTCCTCTTTCCACTTCCCAAATCATATCTGAAAGCAAGATCCTGGAGATCACACGAACCATCCTTTACACAGTCAATGCAGTCACCATTGTGCATAGATAATATGAGGTCAAGAAGCATCTTTCTCTCTGCTTCAATCTTATCACTGAAAGCAGTTACTTTCATGCCATCTTCTACCTTGGTTGAACAAGCAGGAACATTATTGGGTTTTCCTTCGAGTCCGACAATACACATGCGGCAGGATCCCGTACATGAAAGTTTGCTGTGATAACAAAGATTCGGAATATTTATGCCATTTCTCAAAGCGGCGTCAAGAACCGTTTCGCCTTTTCGTGCTTCTATGTCAACGCCGTCAATTTTAATCTTAAAACTTTCGCTCATAGTATCACCTTTAACCTCTCAAAATAGCATTAAATTTACATGCATTGAAACACTCCCCGCATTTGATGCACTTTGTTTGATCAATTAAGTGAGTTTCTTTTAGCTTTCCAGATATGCACTGAACAGGGCATTTTTTAGCACAGAGAGTACAGCCAAGACATTTGTCTTTCAGGATTGTATAAGTGATTAAATCTGGACATTTGTGAGCTCTGCACTTTTTGTCATTAATGTGCTCTTTGTACTCGATCTCGAAATATTTCATAGTAGAAAGAACAGGATTTGGGCATGTCATACCAAGTCCACATAAAGACGATGATTTGACAGTTTCACAAAGCTCTTTAAGAAGTTTTAAATCATCATCTGATGCCTTTCCTTTGGTTATCTTCTCAAGGATGGCATACATATGCTTACCTCCTATCCTGCAAGGCGTACATTTTCCGCATGATTCATCGACAGTGAAATCAAGGAAGAATTTGGCAATATTAACCATGCAATCATCTTCATCCATCACTATCATCCCACCGGAACCCATCATTGAGCCTAATGATTTAAGCGTCTCGTAATCAATCGGCGTATCTAGATAGTCTTTTGTTATGCATCCGCCGGATGGTCCGCCCGTCTGAACAGCTTTGAATTCCTTTCCATCAAATATTCCACCGCCTACGCTATAGATAATATCCCTGAGTTTAGTCCCCATCGGCACTTCAATCAACCCGACCTTGCTAATCTTTCCTGCGAGGGCAAAAACTTTAGTCCCTGCCGAACCTTCTGTTCCTATTTTTTTAAACCACTGAGCGCCTTTTCTTATTATCGCGCAGATATTTGCAAAAGTTTCTACATTATTGACAACGGTCGGCTTTTCCCACAAACCTGCAATCGCAGGGAATGGCGGTTTATTGGTCGGCATACCTCTTAAACCCTCTATCGAATGGATCAAAGCCGTCTCTTCGCCGCAAACAAAAGCACCTGCTCCATAGCGAAGCTCTATCTCAAAATTAAATCCCGAGCCCATGATATTTTTTCCAAGCAAACCAAGATTTAATGACTGTTCTATGGCTATCTGAAGCCTCTTGATAGCAAGCGGATACTCGGCTCTTATGTAGATGTAACCTTTGTTGGATGATATGGCATAGCCTGCAATGGTCATTGCTTCAAGAATAGAGTGTGGGTCGCCCTCAAGGACAGCTCTGTCCATGAATGCACCGGGATCGCCTTCATCGGCATTGCATATCACATACTTGATATTGTTCTTCTGCGCCGCCGCGAATTCCCATTTTTTGCCTGTAGGAAATCCACCGCCGCCTCTTCCTCTCAGACCCGATAGCGTCACTTCTTTTATAACATCCTTAGCAGACATCGAGGATAGAACTTTTGCCAATCCCTCATAACCTGAATTAAATATGTATTCATCGAGAACTTCAGGATTAATCCTGCCAGTGTTTCTCAGAGCAATTTTTGCCTGCAGGAGTCCAGCGGACTCTTTTTCTATTTCAGGATAATACCATGATCGTTTAATGACTTCGACGCCATCTGCCTCCCTATCTGCAAGGCAGTCAATAATTCTGGATGCATCATCACTTTTTACATTGCCGTAGATGATGCTTTTATTTGTCTTTTTGTCTATGACTTCGATGCTTGGTTCACAGTAACAAAGCCCCATGCATCCTACATCTATCACCTCAATCTTAGAATCAAGATTTCTGGCTTTTAGCTCATCAAGTATCTCATTTCGAACGGGCATTGTTCCAGCGGCTATTCCACATGTACCAAGAGATATTAATATGCTGACATCAACTTTGGAGGAGAGGTTCCTCTCTTTAATAATCTCTGAATATTGAACGAAGTCTTTAAAGTTTTTTAT
>JBAXXY010000032.1:0-20294 GCA_037127655.1 Lentisphaerota bacterium | reverse complement strand
GTTTCAATCCACGCTCCCCGTGTGAGGAGCGACTCTTTCATTATAACTTACTTGTCATCAAAGTGCAAAACTTTACAAAATGCGAACTTCAACTTTTCAAAGAGCATCTCTATTTTTTGCCGAAAACAAGAATCCATATCTATCTTCATGTCAAAGATATAGTTTATGTTGCGAAGCTGTGAATCTGGAGGGTAAACCACAAGGAGTTCGCAGATGATTATCAGAGCATCAGAAGACCTTCCATATCCACAGAAGGTTTTGTTCCGATATGCTCTACTCTGCCTCTCCAGTTATTGCCAAGAAAGTAAAAACGCAGACTATCTTGTTTATCATTAATTTCGTCAAGAAGTTTTTTCTTCAAGAGAACGAATTGAGCATTATCCACAAGGCATTCAAATACTGAGTTCTGAACTCTCTGACCGTAATCTGTACACACTTTCGCTACTCTTCTAAGCCTTTTCTGCCCTCCTTCCGAAGATGTGGCAACATCATAACTTACCAGAACAAGCATATTATCACCTCCAGATAAATGGCGGATATGAATCCAGGTCGCCCCTGATGAACCTTGCCATCAGCAAAGCCTGGACATAAGGAATTAATCCGATATTAACTTTCTCCTGAATGAATGGATGTTGAAGTTCATCCTTTTTGCGTTCCTGATAAGCCAGCAGAACAGTTTTTCTTGTCTCGTCATTCATAATCACTGCACCGCTTTCAGTTTTCCTGAATCCCTTTGCATCGATTCTTTGCAGATTTATCAGAGACAGAACCACCCTGTCGGCAAAAAACGACCTGAGTTCCTCCATGATATCCAAAGCAAGACTGGCTCTTCCGGGTCTGTCCCTATGAAGAAAACCGACAGCAGGATCAAGGCCCACAGCCTCAAGAGCTGACTCCACATCATGGGCAAGAATCGTATAGACAAACGATAGCAGAGCATTCACATTATCCATAGGCGGCCTTTTATTTCTGCCTTCAAAGACGAAACCATCCTTCTGAACTCTGATCAGCTTATTAAAAACAGAAAAATAGAGTTTTGCGGAATCTCCTTCAAGACCTCTTAGTTCATCAAGAGTTTTAGCTGAATTGAGCAGGGATATCTGATTATTCAGCCTGCCGGATACCTTATTAATCTCATCGTCATCTCCGTAATCCCGGATAAACCTGTTTAAGACTATTCTGCAGTTCGAGAATTTACCTGTAAGAATATTCCTGGCTATCTCAAGAGATTTTTCTTCATCATCAGAGAACCTATATTGGGCTTTTCTCAGAAGGACATTGCCTGACACGGGACCTTTTATTCTGGCAAGGAATTTTCCATTTTCACTCAGGAAGGAGACACCAACATCTTTCTCGGCACAAAATCCCATCAGGAAAGGTGATAGCATGACATTGCCAAAGCAAACTATTCCTGAAAGATTGTGGATAGGGAGCCTGAGCTTTTCCTCCCTGTCAACTGAAGCAACTACGCATTCGCCTTCCTTTGAAAGATAGGCGCCCTGAGTTGATATATACAAAGTATTTAGCAATTTTTTCATGGGAGCTCCTTCATGTATGTTGAGACTGAATTTTTTATAGCTTTCGGCAGGCATATTTCCAGGAATGAACAGTTATCGCAAAGGCTCTTTTCATATTCTGCTGAAGGCGTAATTCCAGCAAGAAGAAAATTATGCAGTTCATATACAGTTTTTGTAGTAAACTCCCGAAGATCTGAGTCAAAAACGACATCATGCCTGTGGCGTGTCTTTCCATAATATAAGGTGCCATTTTCAATGGATACTCCAAGCATCTCTTCGAGGCAGAGAGCTTGAGCGCAAAGCTGAACTTCGTCGCATCTGTTCGCCTTGGGTTTGCCGAGTTTGTATTCGACCGGAAATGGAATCCATTTTCCCGAAGAGTCCTTATGGAATTCCACTACATCTGCTTTGCCGGACACGCCGTATTTAAGCGATCTGATTAGAAGCCCCCTTTCAATCTTTATATCCTTCCCATGAGAGCTTGCTCTCTGCTCGTCGGCTTTCTCGTGAAAAAACTCTCCTTCAAGCGTAAATCTATTCTCCACCCATATCTGCTCTATATGGATAAGAGCACACTGCCTTCTGCAAAAAAGGTAGTGCTGGATTGCTGAAAGCTGTATAAGATCTTCTTCGGAGAAGACAGGATAGGACTTATCGGTCATATTGAACCCATTCTGAATTAATCAAATCTTCTCCTCAATAGTCACGCCTGTAGGAAAATCCCCACGGTCAATAGCAACTTTATAATCAGCAAAAGCTCTTGCCACCTTATCCTTGCTTTCAAGATTTCTTTCGATTTTTATACGCTCAAAAAGCTGATGTGCAGGAGCATTTCCTAATGCAGAATCATGCTTAAAAACTATAAGTTTTCTAGTGGACATCAACCCTCTGGCAGCAGAACGATCATGCTCAAACATTTCAGAAAGGGCTTTCCAGAACAGCTGAAGGTCTTCTTCTGAAAATCCTGTCTGATTTGCAAGATTGGCTGAGATAAAGCCATGAGTCACATAGAGCCCATAAGGAATGGTATTCTTGCGCCCCATTGTACGATTGTCGCCGCTCTGCTTGTCTGCTTCAGCCTGAGTCGCTACTGCCATACGGGTAATTGAATGCTCAAGAGTAACGACAGGATCGACTGAGCGACCAAAAGTCATCTGAACAGGACCTCTGACCTGACCTGCATTTTTGCCTGTACTCATAACAGCTCCAAAAGCCCGAATGTCGTAATATGATCCACACATCCATTTACGCGCAGCTTCGGTCTTGTCACCTTTTTCTTTAGCTTTAACACCTTCCTGTTCATGAGCTTCATCAATCAAATTGTTGAGTATGGCCTTTTCTTTAATGAATATGTCAAAGCCCTTCACTTCTTTTTTAATCAATTGGACAAAGTTTCTTACTTTTCTTTTCAAACAGACATCCGTAACAAGACCCATGCCTGTTTCAGGGTCAATTCTTGGCAGATTTCCGGCATCTGGATCGCCATTTGGGTTTCCGTCCTGAACATCGAATATAAGTACAAAGTCATAGCGGTTTTTAAGTTCTGACATTTTTTTATCTCCTAATTGATTTTTGTGAAAAAATCTTGTCTCTGATGATAATAGCCTATGGCAAATTTTCCCTGATCTGCAATAGCAAGAGTAGCCGGGAATCCGGTATTGCCATCAATTCCGGCGCTAGCTATTTCACCAATTAATCTTTCGAAGTTAATTCTTCTTCCCTGGCTTTCCAATTTTGCAAGATGGTGGTTCTTCAAGCGCATCAGATTAGGGAATACTGTAACAGGCGTTCCTGATGCCGCGCCATAAAAACGGTCGCGGATTGTAGCATTTATTCCCGGACTTGCTTCTTCCTGGATTTTTTCCAGCGCAGCAAACAGCCTTCCGAGCCGATATCCGATGTTAGTGTTTGTCGAGTCGAGACTCATTTTGAGTTCCTCCTTTATATTTTGATTATAAAAACGAATTTTTCTATTAATACATGCCTTGATAAAAGCGGCGCGAGGATAGGTAACATTCGGTTCGGCTCTCCCATTTTTATCCTTTTTAGATTGCTCTGCACGGTTTCTGCGAACAAGTGCTTGCAGTAAGGTTTCAGGATACGGCAACCCTTCAAGAATTGAACGAATAGTATCGCCTGCAAGGTTGGGCGGAATATTCTCCGATTTCCCCTGGGAAGCCGTAGATACAAGCAATCTGAAAAGTGAGAGAAAATCGCTCTCTTTCGGGCCATGAACAATTCTGATATCTTCAAAATGTTGAGCTATCTTCTCCGCCATTCCGGCAACTGTATTTACGATCCAGAAACGAATTGAAATACGCGATGCATTAGGAGCAAGCCCAAGTACATAGAATCTATTCTGCGCTTCTGTAGATAAAGCTCCGGTTTTAATAGAGTTAAACAAGCTTTCTACTGCTCTTGTTCCGCGGTCTGGATCATCTTTAGGCGGGTCCCTGAAGAAGAAAGACCATTCATTTTCCAGATTAGTTTCTTTTGAAGCCCAGAAAACAGTAGTAGCGTCACCAACAAGCATTTTCTGAGTAGAGTCTTTTGAAAGAAGATGATTTAAAGCTGTAGTGTAAGCAAATGCAGCTCTTTTTCCAACAGGAGAATTGCCCCCCTGTTCTTTTCCATAGGATCTAAATGCATCAAGATTAAAAGATATGATATTTGCTCCGCTTGACTGGGCTCCTGCCACTCCCTTAATAGATGAATGAAGCCTTTCAATTACTTCATCTTCGCCTGAAACAAGACAAATTTGCTTGATACTGTCTTCATCGAACAGCATTGACTCAATGGCATTTCTAATTTTCTGATTTTCAAGAATCAGTTCTGCTTCACCTGCTAATTGAAAAGAAAGATTGCCGTTTTTATCTTCTAAAAGGTTCTTATATGCCTCTCCAAAGTTTTCAAGAAGAGCTTTCTTGTCAGATACCTGAAGAAAAAGTTTAATCACTTTCAACCCAGCATCATCAATATCTCCAAGCTCATCAATTCGTTCTTTGAATTTTTGATGCTGTTCCTGAACCCGCTCAGGAGAACCTTTTATTGGAATGCCGAGAGCATATTCAGGATTATCCCACAATAGATTTGCAGCAATATTGCTTGCTCTTTTTACGGCTTGTGGAACGATATACGGTTTTGCCTTCCGCTGTTTTCCTGTGCCCTCGTAGGTCTCATTCAGCGCGATTGGTTTTCCTGCTGAATCTAATACAAGAATGTACGGAATTTCTTTTTTCTCGAATCCTTGTCTGGGTAAATCGGTTTTTCTATCATAGTAATCTTTTAGTGCCTGAAGTATCATCCTCTTACCTCATCAGAATTGCGGTCTGGAATAATAATCGTTCCGTTTGACATCTGAGCTCTGAAAAAGAGCGGCTTGATGTTTTTAGGATCAGATAAATCCATATCGTAGAGCATCCAGCCCAGATTACGAGTTTCTGCAATGGGAGTGGATATATCTATACTTGGATCAATAAGTTTGAAACTGCAGGAAAACTCTCTGCAGCCGAGATAAGGCTGATTGAAGCATTGCCCGTTTTTAGCCCGTCTTTCGAACATCGCCGCATACTTTGCTTCAGTTTCATCACTTTTAGCATCAACTGAAGGAGTGAATGCAAATTCAGCATATAGCCGATAGTTGACATCTCGCAGAAAAAGCCCTGCCCTCTGCTGTCTCTCCTCTTCAATAAAAATTCCTTCAGAACGAGGAGAAGCAACTTTCCCGACTTCATTCCTGCGCACAGAAATCCATCGTATCGGGGAAAGGACTTCTATCTTCTTTACATGCCACGAAATAGCAGGTTTCCAAAGAACAGCTTCAAATATAGCTCGTGCCGCCGATGGAGTAATTACATCATAGCTGACTCTTTCGACTTTCATTTCAGGACGAGTAAAGCAGGCATATTCGCCGTTTACTTCCAAACAAAATCCTCTCATATCTCACCTCTTTGTTAAATCATCAAATCTTCAGCAGGTAAACTTTCCCTGTATATGTCAAAACCTATTTTGTTGTTATAAAGATTGGGCATAGTTTGAACTAATATTCCATTAACCTCTACAAGAAGGCCATCTTGCTTCATCTTCTCTATCATCCAGACTGAAAAATTAACCGTATATCTCTGAAGTTTCCGCATGATGTCCCGAACAGGCCCGACGTCTCTAAGTCCTGCAATGAGTTTATCGCTATTTTTATATCTCACAATAACCGGTCTTTGAGCCTGATCATCAATAAGTTTGAAATCGTTGGCGTAACTCCTGAACTGGATATGGATTTCTGGGTTCACATCACGAACAAGCTCATCATGCAAATTCTGTCCCCCAGTTTCATTGACGGAACTGTAAAATAATTTGAAGTACTTCGTGAACATTTCCGGGTCATCAGGATTAAAATCAGGAAGACTTGCCAGTTCCCTAGTTCTATCCTCTCCCTTACGGAGCAACCCTCTTGGAGTTGGTTTTGGAGGTACAAAGACCTGAACCTTTCCTATAGAAAGATTTCCTTCACGATTACATCTGCCAGCAGCCTGGGCGATAGAATCCAAACCTGCAAGCGCACGATAAACTACAGGAAAATCTATATCGACGCCTGCTTCAACAAGTTGAGTGCTGATCACGCGAATTGGTTTGCCTTCTTTCAGCTTTAACTTTATTTCAGCTATGATTTCTGAGCGATGCTCCCCGCACATCAAAGCTGAAAGATGTATCGTTTCTTCAGGCATTAATGAATAAAGGTCATGGCAATCTTTTCTTGTGTTGACTATGCATAAAACCTGATCATGCTCTTTGAGTTTTGTTGCAAGCTCATCCCAAGACAGAGACTCATTAAGGTTGGAAGGGAATGCAATTTCCGTTCGCTTAAGCCTCTCATAGAGTTTAAGTTCAGGAGGGATAATTTCGTGAATTTTATTCAAGTTAGGCAAAGCAGGCTGGGTAGCTGTAGATATAAGAACAGTCACTCCATAACTTAACGAGAGTTCATTTATAGCTTTCACACATGGAACAAGGAGCCCTGGTGGTAGAAGCTGCGCTTCGTCCAGAATAACAACGCTGTTTACAATATTGTGAAGTTTTCGACAGCGACTGGATTTTGCGGCATACAATGATTCGAAAAATTGGACATTGGTGGTGACGACAAGAGGAGCGTCCCAGTTTTCAGAAGCAAGTCGCGACTTTTGCGTTTCCTTTTCAGGATCAAAATTGCTGTGATGCTCAATAACATTCTCTTCACCGAAAATATCTCCAAGCATTTTTGCTGTTTGCTCAATAATACTTGTATAAGGGATGACATAAATGATTCGGAATTTGCCATATTTTTGCGCATGATTTAATGCGAATGCCATGGCTGATAGAGTTTTTCCGCCGCCTGTTGGCACAGTGAGAGAAAAAAGTCCGCTTTGATTATTAGCCGCATTTCGGCATGCAGACAATATTTTCTGGCGGATTTCATTGACCGGTGTCATCTTGGCTGATCTCGTAAAAGATTCCATATATTTGTCAAATCTTTCCTTCAATTCGGCAACTCCAGCAAACTTCGCTCGATATTCTGACTGTTGATAATTCATAAAAGCTTCAGTGTCGAGAAAGTCTGCATCGACAAGACAGGAATAAAGCATTCGCACCCAATAATGAAAACTTTCTGGTTTGACAAAAGAAGGTGGGTGCTGGACTGTTCTTACACTTCTAAAAACTTCGTTGGCGTATCCCATAATTCTTTTGAGGTTTTCTTTGCCCTCATTCATCCTTATAGACAAAGCAGCATTGCCAGTATCACATGAATCATAATCAGGCAGTCCTGCGTGATGCCCGGCAGATAAATAAGCAAGAACACGACCAATACATTTGCCAAGTTTTTCTTCTGCAAAAGCTGCCCCTGCCGAGGAATGATTAACAGTCCCGGAATCATATTCAGAATCATCAAGCTCATTTTCACGCATCAAATAGCCCTGAAAAGCAGAGTCGGCTTTTCCAAGATCATGAATCCATGCCGCGTTATAAGCCCAATCAGAGGACTGAAATGATTCAGCGAATTTTTCTGCTATTTCTGCGACATTTTTTGAGTGTTCTTCTAATGTCTGCCATTTATCAACTGACTGACCTTCCAATGAATGAGCGTAGTAAGTCATTTTTTCCACCTTTTTGATATATGTCCCTCAGGTCTTTATATCATGTATTGCTATTTTGACATGGTATAATTCCTGCTATTTCCTATAAAGCTATTCCCTGTACCTGGACATATAGCGTCCTTGCGTAACAGGAATAAAGAATTTTCTGAAAAATATTTCAGACCTTTACAGAAGATGCCCGTGCTATTTTTAGCGCCAATCAGTGAAGATTAGCGGTGGGAACTATGGGAAGCGGATGGAGGAGGCTTTGAAGCCTGCGTAGATGGATTGTTTGAGCTGAAGATTCATTTTTTTGAATGACGCTGATGTGATGAGAGAGGATAATTCGACACCGCCGATATCAACTGTTACTTCGACGCCGTTGACTACATTTTCGATGTCAGTTATGATGCCTTTAAAGATGTTTCTGATGCTTGATTCAAAGGAATCAAGAGAGAGGATAACATCTTCACTTCTGATAATAATGCTGTATTCATCTAAGTTTGAGATTTCAGGAGATGGAACAAAAAAAGTTTTTGGAGACTCTTTGTATTTTGAAAGATTGAATTGGCAAATTTCGCCATCATCTGCCGGAGATATAGTTCCGCGATAGAAGTTTTTAATTCCCACAAACTTGGCAATAAATGATGATTTAGGATGTCTGAAAACTTCTTCAGGTGTCCCGCTCTGAGTTATCATGCCATTTTCTATAACTGCTATCATCGTCGCCAAAGCTAAAGCCTCTTCATAGTCATGGGTCACATGGATAATAGTCATGGGTTTATTCTTATTATCCTCTCCGAAGTAAACCAGACCTTTATTTATCTTCCTGAGTAAACTCCGAATCTCATATTTGGACTGAGCGTCTAGTGAAGAGAGAGGTTCGTCCAGCAGGAGGCAAGACGGATTAGTAACGAGAGTTCTTGCCAGCGCTGTCCTATTAGCTTCTCCAAGAGATAAAGATTCAGGGTATCTGTCAAGTAGATGAGAGATATTCAGGTGCTCAATTACCTTCCTGATATTGTCATTGAGCATATGCCGCTCGGAGCGTTTCAGAGGGAAGAATATGTTTTCCTTTACTGTCATGTGAGGGAAGAGAGACTGGTTCTGAAAAACAAAGCCTATTTTCCTATTCTGAATAGAATGATTCGTAACATCCTTTCCTCTTAAAAAGACCTTGCCGGAAGACGGTTTCTGCAATCCTGCTGTTATCTCCAGTATAAGACTCTTACCCGAACCTGACTTCCCGAGAAGCACGAAGTATTCGCCATCATTGATATCCAGATTGATGTCTTTAAGAGTAAATCCTTTAAACTTTTTATTTATTGAATTGAGTTTTATCATAGTTTCATCCGTACCTGGAATATTCAGATCTGCTTTTTACTTTGCCAGACAGCATCCGAAACAGGATAAAAACCATCATGCAAATAATGATAAAAAGGACAGAAACAGGCTGGGCATATTTTAGACCAAAAGTATTAAATCTATCGTATATCAAGACAGAAGTAACCATAGGATGATATGCGATTATCACGACGGCTCCGAACTCGCTTAACCCCCTGCCCCACATCATTACAAATCCTGACAGTATAGCTCTCCAGGCTAATGGCAGACTGATCTTGAAAAACACCTTTGCAGGCGACACTCCTAGAGTATAGGCGGCTTTTTCGAGTTGAACTGGAACAGCCTCGAACCCATCTTTTGCCGCATTGATAAGATATGGAAGGCTGATAAAAGCCATAGCTATCATGATCCCTGCAGGATGATCAACGAAGTTTAAACCAAGGTAATTTGAGCAGAAACTTCCCACTGGTGAACCTCTTGCGACGATTCCCAGTATCGCGATACCAGCCGCAGAGTGCGGAATCATAACCGGAATATCAATCAGGACGCAGAAGAGCTTTTTGAACCGGAAATTTGTCCTTGCAAGAAGATATGAAAATGGAACAGCAACAATTGAGAAGAGAAAAGTTACAAGAACAGAAGTCCATAGAGTCAACCAGATGCTCTCATAAACTTCTTTTTCTTTAGCCGTTTCAATTAGAGCAGAGGCATGCGAGTTAAGTCCCATTGAAATGAGAGGAGCCAGGATAAAAAGCATCACTATCCCGCCCATAAGAAGAAGGATAAGACGAAAGGGACTGAAAGTAGAACTTTTCATAAATTACGAATTAATAATTACGAATGACGAAATTGAAATTTTGATACTTGAAACTGGAAATTCAGAATAACTTTGTGCTTCCCTAACATTAAAACCTGATAACTTTAAAACACTTGCAATAAGGATTACTTTGTGGCAAACTGCTTTAATTGTTCCGGCAATGAGTCATAAGTCGCTGTCGGATCGGGAACCACAGATGGTTGTCCATTCACATCCATGATTTTAGACCCGCCATCTTTGCTCAAGACATACTCGACAAACTTCAATGCCAGCTCTGGATTTGGGGAACTTGCAGGAATAGTTAAACCATAAGTCATGGGTTCGCCTTCCTGATTTACTACCGAACCTGGAGTGCTACCTGTAATCTGCACAACCGCCTGCGCATAATACTTCTCAAACTTTGCATCACCAAGGCTTACTTCTGGAGGCAACTGCACAAACTTAAAGCCGTGCTGAATTGCCACAGAACGATAAAGGAATATATAGTCCAGCTGACCTACCTGAAGAAGCGAAATAAGGTCTGTTTCTTTCGACCTCATTAGGACATCATTGGAATTTTTATTATTTACTATAGAGTCATAGAGTCCCGGATCCTTGTAGAAAATGGATGCCAGCTTCAGAGTAAGCAAAGCTCTGTAGCCGCACGGGTCGTCATTGGGATTTGAACGACCGCAGACTACATCAGGTCTCTCAAGAACTTTATACCAATTGTCAGGGTTTATTTCTGAAGCGTATTTGGATTTATCCGTATAGACGATTGCCATCTGATTGGAAGCAAATTTAATGCACCATGTGGCGTACTTTGGAATTAGTATATCTTCGATAACTTTATAATCTGCTGAAAGAAAAACATCGCATGGTTTATGAAGATCAGAAATTGATCTGGCGCACATTACGCTTCCCTCAGCTTCAAGTACAATATTGGTTCCCGGATGCTCTTTCTCAAATGCAGCTTTCATTTCCTTGACAGGCATACTCAGACTGCCAGCATGAAAAACAATCAGAGTATTATTAGCTTGTTTCTTTTCTCCTTCAGAACAAGAAGAAAGAAAAGCAACAAGAGCACAGCAAATCAGTCCATTAATGAGTTTTTTGGAGAACATAGATTTATACCTTTGTATTTTTATTTTTCGTTCTTAAAGCGGAACTCTATCAAAGACTTGATGGCTCTATCGGAAAAGAAATCAGCACCAGGAAATAACATAAATTTTCCATCATCTTTGCCTTCTGTATTCAAAAAGAGCACATCTTTCTGGTCGTTCCTATTAAATATTTCGCTGAAAGTGTAAGCGCAGCGGTAGTTATCGGCTGATATTACTTCAAAAATGCCATTCATAATATTGGCATTAGAGAGAGGGTAATATTGTTGCAATACATAATTCAGCGGGACACCCGTAAAAGGATCAATCCCGTGAATGCCTCTTCCTCTTCCATAAAAAACGGTGCTGTAAGTATATTCCTTGTAAGAAATAGGAAATTTTGTAATAGTGGCCAGTTGTTTTCCATTATCGAAGAGCGCAAGCTTTCCTTTAGAGTCTTTCTTGCTGTATTGGGTCTCATCGAGTTTTATTGATTTTATAGTGATAGTCTCAGGGGCAAGAATATTTCTTTCAGTGATCAGATCATCTCCTGCAATCACCTTCATTTTATCAGGTATCGGCCATTTAATGTCAACAGCATGAGGCAATATGGGAGCAACACTTGTGGCAATTATCAGATTAAAACGACTGGTCGGATAATATATTTCACCCCATGAGAAAACCACTGACTCGCCGGATTTATTTTTTATAACTACATACAAGTCAACGACTGATTTAAATTCACCTGAAGTTCTTTTAATTTTTACTTTATTAAGAATGTCATAAAGAGAATATCCTTCATATATATACGAACCCACAAAATGCGGAACTCCATCCTTGAACAATGTTTCTTTTGTAACGACTGCACGAAGCGGAAGAGCGGACAAATCCACCTTTCCTGGATTCTCGACTTCCCCATCTATGTAAATATCATTAGTTCCAAGAGAAACAGACGGCTGATTGTCATAAAAATCATTCGTAGAATCATTTGTGTCGTATGCGTTAATCTGCATAAAACAAAATGAGAAGAAGGATATAATTAATGCAATAGTCTTTTTCATTACTTGACAATCTCTTCTTTAATGAAGAAACCTTGCGGAAGATTGTACCCGCGAGAAGCAAGAAGTCCTTTAAGAATATCCGGTCTATCTGTTATTATACCATCAACTTTCCAGTCTATCATTTTAATGACTTCAGGATAGCTGAATTCACTGCCTTCTTCCTCAGGCCATCCCCAAACGACAACTTTAAGTCCGAGTTTGTGAGCTTCATCAAGATCTTTCTTAGTTAAGTCCATTTCGAATGGCTCCCAGCAGTATCCGCCAAGGTGTTTGACCATTTTCGGAAGAGAGTAATCATAATCTTTAGGTTTGAGCCCTGCAATCCAGGTGCCTGGTTCTGAATCATTCATGACCTCTGTAGTATGGTCAGTGAGATAAGCTGTTTTAATTTTCGGGTCTAGTTTGTTGAGTTCGACAAGGCATTGCCAGTCAAAAGCCTGAACTTCTGTCCTATCAATGATGTCTTCTTCTTTCATAAATTTATAGAGGGTTTCAGCAAATTCTTTAGGAGAAACGGTTAACTGTGGTTTTGTCGGGTCATTCTTTATTTCTATCTGGAATCCAACTTTATCCCCTGCGACTTTTTTAACATAATCAACTACGGATTTAAGCGTAGGAATAGGAGTGTCAACAGAGCGTTGATGAGGAAAGTATGAACCGTATTTTGAGTCAGGTTTGAGCATTCCTACATTGTATTTCTGAACTTGTTCAAGAGTCATTGAGTGAATCGGTATAGCTTCAGTTACCCACTTTCCGTTTTCATCTCTGGTAAGATTCGGATTTAAACCCAAATCATGCGTAATTACAATCACGCCGTCTTTTGTTATTCCGATGTCCATATCCACATAGTCGGCGCCAAGACGAAGAGTTTCTACATAAGCCGGCATAGTCTGTTCAGGCATTAGCCCTCTGGCGGCTCTATGTGAATAGACCTGAATGGTTTCTCCGTTAACTGGAACACCATTGTATTTCACTACTGATGGTTCATCCCCGAAACATATTAGAGCTGACATAAAAAGAACCCCCGAACATAACATTTTATGAATCTTCATAAATCTCCTTTATTTTTAATTTTGCTTTTAGATACGATTTTTCTCAAAGTTTAGTGTATTTGTGATAGAATGAACATATTTGAACAAATATTATTTATAATCTTATAAAAAAATAGGCCGTTTATCATGTTTAAAGACAATATAAATATTGCTAAGTTTGAACCTCTTCTGACTCCATTTGAACTTAAAACAAAGCTCCCTTTATCTCTGAAAGCCTCTGAAGGAGTAACCAGGCACAGAGAGTCTATCCAGGACATAATGGACAGGAAACTCAACAAATTTATCGTGATTGTAGGACCCTGCTCAATCCACAGTTCTGAAGAAGCTCTTGAGTATGCGCAAAAATTAAGCTCTCTCAATAAAAAAATAGACGACAAAATCCTGATAGTTATGAGAGTTTACTTCGAGAAACCAAGGACCACAATTGGCTGGAAAGGAATGATCTATGACCCTGAACTAAATGAGTCTTGCAATATGGCCGCAGGCTTGGAAAAGGCCAGAAAATTACTTCTTCAAATAGATGAGCTCGGTTTACCTACGGCTACTGAAATTCTTGACCCTGTTACTGCGCAATATATCGCAGACCTTATTTCATGGGCGGCGATTGGAGCAAGAACTACTGAATCGCAGACCCACAGGCAGTTGGCGAGCGGTTTGTCTATGCCAGTCGGGTTCAAAAACACCACAGACGGAAGCATCAAAACAGCTGTAGAGGCCATCCAGTCGGCCATACACAAACATGCCTTCTTGGGTTTGCTTGAGGACGGAAGAAGCGGAATTTTTCACACAAAAGGCAACCCATATGCTCATCTAGTCCTGAGAGGCGGAGCAAATGGGCCAAATTACACATCAGAATACACTGCCTACGCTAGAGAACTACTTAAGAGAATGAGCTTAAAAGCTAACATCATTATCGACTGCAGCCATGCAAACTCCAACAAACAGGCATCCAGACAAAAAGAAGTTCTTAGAGACATTGTTAATCAGAAAATATCCGGTGAGGATAGCATCATCGGAGTGATGATTGAGAGCAACCTTCTTCACGGCAAACAAAATCACATGGAAAAAGAAAAACTAAAATACGGAATTTCCATCACTGACGAGTGTTTAGGATGGAATGATACTGAAACTTTGCTTCTTGAAATATATTCGAAACTATAATTTGCTTATCAAGGTTATTAAATATGAAATATTTCTATAATTTTTTGCCTCTCATTTTTACTTTGCTTCTAAGTGCATGCGGCGATTCAAACAGCAAAATAATGAACAAACCAAACCCTAAAGTTCAAGTAGCAAGCGCTGTGGTCAAAGACATTCCGATTTACATTGATACATTCGGCAACCTGAGAGAATCGCAGAATGTCAATATCAAACCAAAAGTATCAGGCGAAATCAAGAACATTTACTTCGAAAAAGCTGCTTTCATTAAAAAAGGAGATATGCTACTGACTTTAGATACTGCCATATTTGAAGCAAATGCCTTAAATGACAAAGCGGCCATTAAGCAGGACACAGCAGATGCCAAACTAAAGGAATATCTTGTTTCAAGAAATGCCTCTCTTGCCCAAAAAGGCGCTTTACCAAAACAAGATTACGAGAAAATGAAAACAGATCTGGAGGGCTCTCTTGCTAAAATTGAAACGGACAGGGCAAAACTGCTTCTGGACACAATTAATATAGAATATTGCGCTATCCGCTCCCCTATAGATGGAGTAATAGGAATAGACAATACTGATGTAGGAAATTATGTCACACCTGCAGATATACTTCTGAATATTAAAGATACCACAAAACTCTACATAGATTTTACGCTTCCTGAGAAGAACATAGGAAGACTGAAAGAAGCTCTGAAGAATGGAGACCTTAAGGTTTTTATTTATGTTAAAAAACTGACCAATAACAATAAAATAAAAAATAAAGACTATGAAGGCGTTTTGAGTTTCCTTAATAACTCAAGTGATGTTGCCACAGGCACAATTTCTCTCAGAGCTGAGATCGAAAATAAAAATAATGAACTCCTCCCGGGTCAATATGCAGATATTAAGCTACTTCTGGGAACCAGGAAAGATGCAATACTAGTCCCGAGATCGGCCATTCAGATGGGACCTGAAGGGCATTATCTTTACAAATTAAAAGACAATAACATGGTTGATACTGTCCCTGTTACCACGGTCGGAGTGTATGAGAAATCGTTTGTTCTTAATAATAAGTCGGGCATTTCAAACGGCGACAGGATCATTACTGTTGGACTTCAGGGTTTAGCGACTGGAATGAAAGTTGACATAATAGAGCCTCCAAAAGATATATCGTCCGATACAGCAAATCTGGTAAAAAACTCAAATTAAGGCAGTATCAGATGAATTTCTCTGAAATATTCATAAGACGACCTGTAGCTACAATATTGCTTGTAGTAACAGCCCTGATTTTCGGAGGGGCAGCTTACTTTGAGATACCTGTTTCCGATCTTCCTTCCGTTGAGTACCCGGTAGTAACGATTTATGCTTTCAACAGCGGGTGCAGCCCTGAAACAATGGCAAGCACAGTCGCAAACCCTATTGAAAAACAATGTACGCAGATTTCAGGCATAGAAAACATCATCTCCGTCAATACTGACGGTTCTTCGCGAATAATGCTTACTTTCAATATATCCCGAAGCGTCAATGAACTGATACCTGACATTCAAAGCGCCATATCAAAAGCTTCGAGAAGTCTTCCTGATAATGTGGATGAACCTACATTCTCCAAATACAATCCGTCAGACAGGCCTATCATGTATGTCATGGCTTACTCAGACAAACTCTCAAGAGCAAAGCTTTACGATCTCATCAACCAGAGAGTAGTCCAGCCTCTTACAATGCTTGACGGTGTTTCAAAAGTGGATATAAATGGTTCGCCTTATGCTGTAAGGATTGACATAGACCCGAAGTTGATGGCTTCGCGCGGCGTAACTTTCGGCGATGTGAACAATGCAATCAATGCTGAAAATATATCCTCATCAGGCGGCACTATCAGCGGAAGCACACATTCTTTTACTATTCAGGCCGACGCCCAGTTAAAGACTGCAAAAGAATATAATGAACTCATAGTTAAGTATCAGGACAATAAACCAGTCAGGATAAGAGATATAGGCAATGCCACGATGTCCTCGGAAAATAGAAATTTCAATCTCAAGTTCTATAAAAAAGACCAGGAAGCCATCACTAACCCGATAATGCTCTTCATCACAAGAAAATCTGATTCCAACACAGTAGCCCTTGCAAAATCCGTCAAAAAACTTCTGGCCGATGCTTCCAAACAGCTGCCTAATGATGTCCACATCGACATAGTACAGGATAGTTCGACTACTATTATAAAATCAATAATAGATGTTCAGACAACACTCGTTCTAGCCTTCATCTTCGTCCTTATCGTCATCTATATATTCTTGGGCAGAATCAGAGATACGATTATTCCTGGAGTAATACTTCCCATCACAATAGTCTTTACTTTTCTTCCAATGTATTTCCTTGGTTATACGATAGATAATTTGTCTTTAATGGCGATAATACTTGCCATCGGATTCATAGTCGATGACTCCATCGTGGTTCTCGAAAACACCACAAGACATATAGAAAACGGAGTTGATCCATTCAATGCCGCTATAAAGAGCGCAAAAGAGATAACCCCTTCTATTATCTCGATGACTATCTCGCTTGCAATTGTCTTCATCCCGATTGTCTTCATGCAGGGAATCGTAGGAAGAACATTCAGAGAATTTTCCATCACTGTCATAATCACTATTTTTGCATCATGTATCCTTTCCCTGACTCTGACCCCGATGATGAGCGCCTATATGCTCTCTCCGATATCCCTTGCTAAAAAGAACAAATTTGAGATCGTTAAAGACAAATATCTTGATAAGATGATTTCAGCTTATTCCAAGTCACTAAAAATATTCCTAGACAGACCGTCATTGGCTTTCTTCCTGTGGACTCTATGTATTGTCGGGACAGTAGTCTTCTATATAATGACGCCAAAAACCTTTCTTCCTAAAGGAGACAGCGGAATGATCACAGGACGCATCAAGGGCCCTCTCGGAGTCTCAGCTTCACAGATGAGAGAATATCAAAATTACGCAAATGAAGACATGAGGAAAGACCCGAATATTGACCGTTTCTTTACAATGACAGGTTCAAATGAAGGAGCTGACCAGTCAAGCGGGATGATCATGGCTATTTTAAAAGATTCTTCAAAACGGCAGGATATGGACACTGTACTTGGCAATATGAAGAAATACTTTTCTGCTATCCCATATAACATCGCTTCAATATATCTTGCGCCCAAACCAGTCCTTCAAATAGCTACCGGAGCAAAAAATACTGCCCAGGGCGCCCAATACTCATATCTAGTCACAGGAATTGATGAAAACTCGGTTGACAAATATGCCGCGCAGATGGTTGACAAAATGCAGACAGATAAGATATTCAGCGATGTTCAGAGTGATGTGGAACTCAATATGCCTGTCATAAAGCTCTCTATTCTTAGGAAAAAAGCGTCCAGTTTAGGAATTACGGCTAATAACATCGAAGGCGCAATATCTTCAGCATTCAGCCATTATTCTTCAACACAGTTTAACAAAGGCACAAATACTTACGATGTAATAATTGAAGCTAAAGAGGAATTCAGCGTATCACCAGAAGACCTCGCAAACATCTATGTAAAATCTTCCACGACAGGAAAACTCATCCCACTATCTACAATAGCCGAATGGAAAACGACTGTTACCCCTTCGACGGTAACGCACTATCAGCAGTTAGCCGCCGCTACAATATCCTTTAACCTATCTCCCGGAATCAGCATGGAAGAAGCGACAAATGCGATCAATTCATATGCATCGGTAATCTTCCCTCCGGAAATAGGCGGAATGTTCCAAGGAGAAATTCAGCAGTTCATTAATACCATAAAGAGTCTGCTTATTCTCGTTCTTATTGCTATATTCCTCAAGTATGTAGTTCTTGGAATACTCTATGAAAGCTTCATCCATCCTTTCACTGTTCTAACCACTCTGCCTACTGCCACAGTCGGAGGGCTCGGAACACTGCTTCTTTTCGGAGCAGACTTATCTCTATACGCTTATGTGGGGATTTTCCTTTTGCTTGGTATTGTAGCTAAAAACGGCATTATGATGGTAGATTTTGCCATCCAGCAAATGAACGAAAATGTTCCGCCACGAGAAGCTATCCACAATGCATGCCTTGTTAGGTTCAGACCGATTTTGATGACTGGTTTGACTGCTATTATGGGGGCTCTTCCGATAGCCCTTGGCTATGGAGCAGATGGTTCTGTCAGGCGTTCATTGGGCCTCATCATCGTAGGGGGAATGATATTCTCACAAGTTATCACTCTGTACATCACGCCAGGAGTATTCATTGCCATGCAGAAACTCCACGAGAAATTTATGGCAAGAAAGAAGAAAGTTTAAGATGTAGTATCAACTAAAAACTGACAACCATCAACTTCTCGGCTGCCTGAGTTTTCCTGTAAGGTAATAGAGAAGCATCATTGAGAGTGGAAATAGAGAAAGAGCAATAAAATAAGGGACGACTGCAACATCATACTTACCCAGATCCATAATATCAATAATATGCAGAATCCAACCAATAAAAGGCTGAAGAATCAGAGCGCCAATCGCTCCGCAAAGAACATTTGTTAATGACAGAGCTGTAGCGCATACCTTATCATTGACAATACTCTTGGTTATTGAAAAGAATAAAATATAAACAGAACATATCATCCCTATAAGAAAGAGGCAGATATGCAAGAAAATTCCTGTCCCGAGAGGCAGATAAATCACACTGATAAAAAGTGCAAACAAGACTACTGAGCACGCTCTGATCAGTAATATTTTATTCTTGATTTTATTGGACAAAATAGCCATAAAAGGACTAAAAACGGCAGCTCCTATATACATTAGCGATATTAACCAACCAGCGTCCACCAAATCAAGCTGATATTTCGTCATAAGGAAAGGAACTCCCCACAAACCGCCAAATGCATTAAGCTGAGCAAAGAGCAAACCACTGCACAACCCGCATATCCAGATTTGCTTATTCCTCATGACTATTGCCAGAATATGCAATATGCTGTGACCACTTGACTTCTGGTTTATCTTTTCATCGGTCTTTATACGCGGATTTTCTTTGTCTTTAACAAAAAGTATCGCCATTATAAAAATAACTACTCCTATCATGGCTAAAATAAGATTAGTATTTCTCCAACCGTAATTAGCAACAATTACTGCAAGAAGGCTCGTTCCTAGAACACCGCCGAGATCTCCGGATGCTTCAGTTAGGGCTACAAGTATGCCAAAGGTTTTTATGTCAAACCATTTACCAGCAGAATAAAAAGCCAAAGTGAAAGCAGGCGCCGCAAATAGACCTATTCCCACTCTGGAAATAAGCGCCCAATAAAAGCTTTTCGATAGTGCAAAAAGCACAACGCAAATCGTGCATCCCACAATTGAGATCAAAGTTATTTTCCTTGAACCAAATTTATCGACCAGAGAGCCTATGGGGATTTGAAGAATTGTATAGAGAATAGCATAACTTGCTCCCAGTAAACCGATCCAAACATCATTAAGAGCAAACTCTGCTTTGAGCGGCTGAATCATTACTGTAAGAGAAAATTGAAGAGATAAAATAAAAAGCGGAAAGAGCGCAAGAGTTCCCCAGGAGCTCCAGGCTTTAAAACGGCTGTTATTTTGAGTTTGAACTATGTCTGGCATAATCAGAATATTTACTTTAAAATTAAGCTAAACTTCTTCCTTAAGAAATTTTATTTTCAATAGTGCAATAACTCCGATAATATTGACAGCGATCAGAAAATATGCCGGAGCCATCGGGTTTTGTGAATGCTCTATAAGCATGGTATTTATAAGCGGTGTCAGACCTCCAAAAACTGCAAATGAAATATTATAAGCCGCTGAAACTCCTGAAAATCTGATATTTGGCGGAAATGTTTTTATTAGAAGCAATACAAATACTGATGAAACCAACCCTACTCCGATGCTTATAATCAGGAACATCAATGTCATCAAAAGCGGATTATGCCCTTTCATGATATCAAAAGCTGCAATCGAGAAAAGAGCCACTATTAATGCCCCTATGAGATATATAACCTTATTATTAATCTTGCTTCTGTCAGAAAAAATACCTGTAAGTATCGTTGCAAGTATGAGGAAGACAAGGGCAGCTGAGTTATAAACAAATACTGTAGAGAGTTCATATTTAAAAACTTTAGATAGATAGGTCGGAAGGTACATATAGTAAGTAGTAACAGTAG
>JBAXXY010000031.1:0-20828 GCA_037127655.1 Lentisphaerota bacterium | reverse complement strand
CTATTAATTTTATAATGGAGTATTCTGGGCGTAATACCTAACTTTCTTGAAGCTGCAGCTATATTCCCATTTGTATCCTTTATTGCTTCTACAATAAGCTCTTCTTCGAATGAAGCTATCATTTTCATAAAATCTGTCTTCCCGTCAGAAGAAATAAGATTTGTATTTGTCTCTTTAGCAGTCTGAAGCGACGGAGGCAAGTCATAAGCGTTAATTACATCGTCATTTGAAACGAGAACAGCTCTTTCTAAAGTATTCTCAAGCTCCCTTACATTTCCCGGCCAATGGTAAGCGACAAGCATATTGATAGCAGGCGTAGATATTCTTTTTATACTTTTCATGTACAAGGTGTTGTACTTTTCTAAAAAATAGTCGGCAAGAAGAATAATATCTGTTTTTCTTTCTCTTAGCGCCGGGAGATGGATAGGAAAAACATTCAGTCTGTAATATAAGTCTTCTCTGAAATTCCCATTTTTCATACATTCTTCAAGATTCCTGTTTGTCGCAGTTATTATCCTTACATCTACTTTAATCGGAGTATTGCCACCTACTCTTTCGAATATTTTTTCCTGCAAAACTCTGAGGAGTTTTACCTGAATTGAAGTTGAAATATCGCCTATTTCATCGAGAAAAATAGTGCCGCCGTCAGCAAGTTCAAACCTTCCTTTTCTAAGAGCATTAGCTCCCGTAAATGAGCCTTTTTCATGACCGAAAAGCTCACTTTCGATAAGATTATCAGGTAAAGCTGCACAATTTACGGCAATGAAAGGTTTATTCTTTCTGGGGCTTGCTAAATGTATAGCCATAGCCACTAATTCTTTTCCAGTTCCTGATTCTCCGCGCACAAGCACATTTGCATTGCTTCCTGAGACCTGAGCTATTAATCCGTAAACCATTCTCATTCTGTTGCAGTTGCCAATTATGTTGCCTGGTTTGCATAGGCTGTTTAGCTCAGTTTTAAGTCTAACATTTTCTGCGATAAGCGATTCTCTTTCATCAATCTCGCTTTTAAGAACAGCCACGCCGTCGGCAGTAATGTTTGCTATAATCTCAAGTAGTTTTCTTATACCAGTTAAGTTCTCTGGTGTATCAGAAGGATGGTCAATGCTCAGTGTACCGATAACTTGATTGTCATGCATTACAGCCACACATATGAATGCTGTCTTTGCCGACCGTTTGGTTTTGGTCCTGGACAAAAATGCGGGTTCTTTGGAAACATCAGGAATTATAACTGATTCTCCTGTTTCCCCGACTCTACCTGTAATTCCTTCTCCGATTTTGTACTGACCGCGTTTTTTTTCTTCGGCAGACAAACCTATGGAAGCTTCTATTATAAGTGAGTTATCCCTCTTGAGAGTAAGCGCGCCTCTTTGCAGATTCATATCTTTCTGGAGTACATCAAAGACTTCATTTATAAGCGAACTCACACTCTTTTTGTGAGCTAAAATCGCACGGCTGACATGATATATGATATCCACTAAAAAAGACTCCTTAACTAAAAAACATCAATTGCCCTTACGCAGAGTGTAGCAGCAAGAGCCGTGCCAATGATACAAAGAAGTTATTTTTAGCCACAAAAATGTAGAATTAACAATTTTGTCGCAATGAAGACATTACAATTTTGTAATTAAAGATTTCTATTCTTTGAAAGATTTCTCTGATTCAATGCCGAGTTTGAGCATTTTGTAGTGAAGAATTCTCTGTGTCGTCTGAAGCCCTCTTGCGACTGCGGCTATATTGCCTTTGTTGTTCTTCAGCGCTTCGACTATCAACTCTTTTTCAAAAGACATCACCATTGTCCTGAAATCAACAGCATCTTCTTTCAAGATAGATGTCTGGCTTTCTTTGCCGGTTTGGAGCGACGGGGGAAGATGAAAAGCATTTATTACTCCTGAAGAGTTCACCAGTACAGCTCTCTCCATACAGTTTTCCAGCTCTCTGACATTCCCAGGCCAGTGGTAGGACATAAGCATATTTATCGCTGGCGTGGAAATTCTCTTTATATCTTTAGTGTAAATCTTGTTATACTTCTCCAAAAAATATTCTGTCAGGAGTATTATATCTGATTTTCTATCTCTCAATGCAGGTATAAGAACCGGAAAAACATTCAGTCTATAATACAAATCTTCTCTGAATCTGCCTGCTTTGATGGAATCTTCAAGGTTCCTGCTTGTAGCGGCTATAATTCTTACATTCGTACGGATGGGAATGCTTCCGCCGACCCTTTCGAATGTTCGCTCTTGAAGAACCCTTAATAATTTTACCTGAACAGAAACACTTATATCTCCTATTTCATCAAGAAAAAGCGTGCCATCATTAGCTAACTCAAAACGCCCTATCCTAAGGACATTAGCCCCTGTAAATGCTCCTTTTTCATGTCCGAAAAGTTCACTCTCAATAAGATTTTCAGGTAAGGCCGCGCAGTTAACTGCGATAAAAGGTTTATGTCTTCTAGGGCTTGCGTAGTGTATGGCCCTGGCGACAAGTTCTTTCCCTGTACCCGATTCGCCTCTGATGAGAACTGTAGCTTGACTCTTAGCCACCTGGTTTATCATATTGTAAACCATTCGCATCGCTTTACAGTTTCCGATTATATTGTCTGGTCTGTACTGGACTTCGAGTTCACTTTTTAATCGAGTATTTTCAGCTTGGAGCTGTTCTCTTTCTTCAATTTCACTTCTTAGAACCGCTACGCCTTCTGCGGTAATATTAGCTACAATCTCCAATAACCTCTTCTTTCTGTTAAGAGTTTCAATGTTATCCGAAGGATGATCAATACTGAGCGTCCCTATAACTTCTCCCTGGTATTTAATAGGAACGCATATAAATGCGGTTTTTGCAGATCGTTTGGTTTTTGTCTTGCTCAGAAAAGCAGGCTCTTTAGCAATGTCAGGAATAATAATGCCTTCTCCTGCACCTCCGACTCTGCCTGTAATGCCTTCTCCTATTTTGTACTGTCCTCTTTTCTTCTCTTCAGCAGATAAACCTATAGAGGCTTCTATAATAAGAGAATTATCCCTCTTAAGGGTAAGAGCGCCTCTTTGCAGATTCATATCTCTTTGGAGTACATCAAAAACTTCGTTCATAAGCAAACTTATATTTCTCTTATGAACTAGTATTGTATGGCTCACATGGTGTATTATGTCGAGCTCTGAAAAATCTTCTTCAGTCATAGTTATTCAGCTTTTAGCCTATTATTAAGTTTACAAAATTGTAATTTATAGCGTCAATATACCCTTTAAAATTACAAAATTGTAATTTTTAAAAAGAAAAAGTCCAGTTTTTTTATTTATTCCTAGAACTACTATTCTAAGGGTCTAATCTTAGCGATTAATTTCCTTAGTTTATTTAGGATAAATACAAAAAAAGGGGCAAAATTTTATGAACTATGTAGCAGAAGTATTGCATGGACTCCACCAGAAGAATCCACATGAAAAAGAATTCCTACAAGCGGCCACTGAGGTTTATTCCTCTCTTTTGCCGGTCGTAGAAAGAGATCCCATTTACAAAAAATTCAAAATTTTAGAAAGATTGGCTATTCCTGAACGAATTATTACTTTCAGAGTATCATGGCTTGATGACCATAATGCCACTCAGGTCAATACCGCATTCAGAATTCAGTTCAACGGCGAAATCGGACCATACAAAGGCGGTCTTCGTTTCCATCCTTCAGTCAACCTGAGCATACTTAAGTTCTTAGGATTTGAACAAATCTTCAAAAATAGCTTGACCGGTCTTGCAATGGGCGGTGGTAAAGGCGGAAGCGATTTCGATCCTAAGGGAAAATCAGATTATGAAGTAATGAGATTCTGCCAGAACTTCATGAGAGAACTTTACAGACACATTGACGCTGATACAGATGTACCAGCTGGTGACATCGGCGTAGGCGGAAGAGAGATTGGATACCTTTTCGGACAGTATAAAAAAATTCAAAATATGCACACAGGCGTTCTTACAGGTAAGGGCGTTGCATGGGGCGGAAGTTTGATCAGACCTGAAGCTACAGGTTATGGTGCTACATATTTCCTCGAAGAAATGCTTAAGACAAGAAGTCAATCTATCGCAGGAAAAACTGCGCTTGTTTCAGGTTCAGGAAATGTAGCTCAATACACTATTGAGAAAGTTAACCAGCTCGGCGGTAAAGTTGTATCTGTTTCAGACTCAGACGGCACAATTATCGACAAAGACGGTATTTGCGCTGACAAGCTAAAATTCATTCAAGAGCTTAAGGAAGTAAAACGCGGTAGGATTAAAGAATACGCTGACAAATACAAAGGTGCTCAATTCGTAGCCGGCAAACGCCCATGGGGTCTTGTGCCTGCTGAACTTGCATTCCCATCCGCCACCCAGAATGAAATTTCAGGCGAAGAAGCCAAAGCTCTCGTCAAAAATGGTTGCATCGGCGTATCTGAAGGCGCTAACATGCCTTCTACTCCTGAAGCTGTTGAAGTATTTCTCGAAAGCAAAGTGCTTTTTGGCCCAGGCAAGGCTGCTAATGCAGGCGGCGTAGCTGTTTCAGGTCTTGAAATGGCCCAGAACTCACAAAGACAAAATTGGACACATCAGGAAGTTGACCAGAAACTTCGTCAGATTATGATTAATATCCATAATTCTGCGTTCAAAGCCGCTGAAGAATACGGGACTCCAGGAAACTATGTAAATGGAGCAAACATTGCCGGATTCAAGAAAGTTGCTGAAGCAATGATAGCAATGGGAATCTAGTTAGATCCTAACAAGTTCCAGTATATTTTAAGCGCGACTTAGGTCGCGCTTTTCTTTTTTGTATGAACCTCTGAGATAATCTAAAGAACTTTTAGGAGGTTAGCCATTTCGATGGCTGATACAGCTGCATCGTAGCCTTTGTTGCCTGATTTTGTACCTGCTCTTTCGATTGCCTGTTCGATACTGTCTGTAGTAAGAACTCCAAATATTACAGGAATTCCGCTGTCAAGAGAAACTTTGGCTATACCTTTTGACATTTCGCTTGCTACAAAGTCAAAATGAGGCGTAGAACCTCTTATTACAGTTCCCAGACAGATTACTGCATTAAATTTACCTGATTCAGTCATTTTCTTAGCTGCAAGAGGTATTTCAAAAGCTCCTGGAACCCAAGTAACTTCTATATCAGATTCACTCGCGCCGTGCCTAAGCAAACCGTCAATGGCGCCGCCAAGGAGTTTACTACTTATAAATTCATTGAACCTTCCAACAATTATTCCAAATTTTGACCCTTTAGCAATTAAATCGCCCTGATTGATTTTTATGCTCATAGTATACCTTTTTAGTATTGTTAATAAGTTGTTGATAACTAATATATTTATTCCATTTCAAGCATATGTCCGAGTTTATCTTTCTTAGTTTTCAAATATTTGTAATTAGCCTCATTTTCACCCTCCTGAAGGGGAACCCTTTCAACTACTTCAAGTCCATATCCATTCAAACCAATGATCTTTTTAGGGTTGTTAGTAAGCGCTCTTATTTTTCTTACTCCAAGATCATAAAGAATTTGTGCACCGATACCATATTCTCTCAAATCCGCAGGGAATCCGAGCTCCACATTAGCTTCGACAGTGTCTCTGCCTTTATCTTGAAGAGAATAGGCTCTAATTTTATTTATAAGCCCGATTCCCCTTCCCTCCTGACGCATATAAAGCAAAACGCCTTTCCCTTCCTTATTTATCCTGTTAAGCGCCACTTCGAGTTGGTCGCCGCAGTCGCATCGAAGAGAATGAAAAGCATCTCCTGTGAGGCATTCTGAGTGAACCCTTACAAGTATTGGTTCATCAGATGGAGAGATTTCGCCTTTTACCAACGCTACATGATGTTCGCCATTTATAATATTTTCATAGCCAAGAACTCTAAAGTTGCCATGTTTTGTCGGCATAACTGCTTCGGCAACAAACCTGATGAGCTTTTCACTTTTTTTTCTGAATTCAATAAGCTTCTCAATGGTGACTATCTTTAATGAGTGTTTTTTGGCAAATTCAATAAGTTGTGGAGTTCTTGCCATAGTGCCGTCATCATTCATAATTTCGCAAATTACGCCTGCGCTGTACAAACCTGCGATAGTTGCCAAATCAACTGATGCTTCGGTATGGCCTGCTCTTTCAAGGACTCCGCCTTTTTTAGCTATCAAAGGGAATATGTGTCCAGGGCGCTTAAAGCTGGAAGCTTTAGCTAAGGGGTTAGTAAGTTCTTTTGCTGTAGTTGCTCTTTCGAAAGCAGAGATCCCGGTTTTAGAGGATATATGATCGACGGTAACGGTGAAAGCTGTGCAGTATTTATCTTCGTTCTTTTCAATCATACGATTGAGGCCGAGTTCTTCTGCCCTGCTTTGAGTAATTGGAGCGCAAACCATTCCTCTTCCATGAGTTGCCATGAAGTTGATAGCTTCTGCTGTCACTTTATCCGCCGCCATGACAAGGTCACCCTCATTTTCTCTGTCTTCGTCATCAATGACGATAATCATTTTCCCTTCTCTTATATCGCTCAAGGCTTCTTCTATCGTATTAAAACTCATAAAATCTCCTGTTCCAGTTTTACTAGGCAAATCCATGATCCTTAAGGAAATGCTCATCAAGTTTTGATTTAGGCGTATTACTTCGCCCTTCAGAAATGAATTTCTCTATATATTTTCCTACTATATCGCACTCGATATTTACTTCATCTCCAGATTTTTTAAAACCCAAAGTCGTAAGTTTAGCAGTTAAAGGTATCAATGAAACACCAAAACTTTCAGAATCAACAAAAGTTACAGTCAGGCTTATGCCATCAATAGCTACCGAACCTTTCTGTACGATATATCTGAGAATATCTCGATGCGCTTTAAAGGAAATAAGAATGGCGTTCTTCTCTATTTTCTTATCTTTAATTATCCCAATACCATCAATATGTCCGCTTACAATATGCCCGCCAAATCTATCTGAAGCTTTAAGGGCTCTTTCAAGGTTTAAGACATCATTTCGTTTCAATTTTCCAAGATTGGATTTGCGCAATGTTTCCGGCATCACATCTGCTTTTAATGAATCTGAATTGAAAGAAATAATGGTAAGACAGACGCCATTTACGGCTATGCTGTCGCCAATTTTAATATCTTGAAGAACATCTTTGCATCCGACTGAAATAACCGAAGTATTATCTCCGGAATTAATACCTCTGAATTGTCCAAGTTCTTCGATTATGCCTGTGAACATAGTTTTCTCCGGGTATCTTAAATATAGCCTTCGATTAAAATATCATTCCCAAATTTCTTTACTTCGCAATCTCTTATTTTATATGCTTCGTCGATTGAAGATACACCTTCACCCTCAAAAGCAGTCTTGGACTGCGATCCTCCGACTATTTTTGGAGCTATAAATATGAGGACTTTGTCCGCAATTCCAGCCTCCAGAGCCGAATAGTTTAAAGTTCCGCCGCCCTCTATTAACACGCTGTCTATTTGCATATTATAAAGTTCTTCCATCAGCCTGCTTAAATCTACTTTGCCGTTTTTGCTTCCTGCTGCAATGACTTTGACATTCTTGTCTTTGAGCATTCTGAATTTTTCCCTTGGCAATTCATTAGCTACGGCAAGAATCATAGGTGATTTAAGTGAACTATTTATTACTTTTGCGCTCAAAGGGATGCGAGCATTGCTGTCCACTACTATTCTGATTGGATCTTTGCCTTCTTTATGGGCGAGCCTGGTAGTTAAAGACGGGTTGTCTTGCAGTATTGTATTTATCCCGACCATAATAGCCGCATACCTGTCCCGTAAGCTATGTACAAAAAGCCTTGATTCTTCATTTGTAATCCACTTCGAATCGCCTGTCCTTGCGGCAATCTTGCCGTCAAGCGTCATAGCGCTCTTAATCATTACGAAAGGTTTTTTCCTGGCTATGTACTTAATAAATATTTCATTTAACTTTTGGCATTCTTTTTCCATCACACCCTCAATGACTTCTATTCCTGCTTTCTGGAGAATTGAAATTCCTCCGCCCGAAACAAGAGGGTTGGGGTCCATCATTCCAATAATTACTTTCCCGACTCCGGCTTTCACCAAAGCATCGGCGCAAGGAGGAGTCCGCCCGAAATGCGAACAAGGTTCGAGGTTTACATAAATTGTACTGCCATTGGGATCTTCAGTTAAGTTATTGAGAGCCTCTATTTCAGCGTGCAGACCACCCAATTGCCTGTGATACCCTTTGCCGATAATCCTATCGTTTTTAACGATAACGGCGCCGACAAGAGGATTGGGATTAGTTCTGCCCCAGCCAAGTTTGGCAAGTTCAAGAGCCATTTCCATGTAGCAACTATGTTTTTCCATTTTAAATAACCTTAGGTAAAGTAAGAACCCTTAATTTTATCTCAATTAAACTAAAAGACAATTTTAAAAGCTTTTAAGTTCAGAAGCATTGTCATTTTGTTAATTAAATGGTTCTTTGCTCAGTTGACTGAATAAGGTAATTGATAGAATCTTCAGCAATAGTTTCTGCACTTCATGTAAAATTCATTTGCATGTTTTTTGAGCTCAGATGGAGATCCGACAACTTCAATTCTGCCTTCATTCATGATTATTATTCTATCAATTTTCTCAAATGATTCGGGAAGCGTATGAGTAATAATAATTACTGTTTTTGTTCCATTTAGGGAAATAAGACCTTCGAATAGGTTGTTAGAAGTATTGGCACCAAGATTGGCGAAAGGCTCGTCGAAGATCATTATCGGAGCGTCGGATAATATTGTTCTAGCTATAGCCAATCTCTTCAGTTGGCCAGCACTCATTTTAACTCCTTTTCCCCCAGAAAGTAAATCCAGACCAATAAAACTATCAGCTTGGGCCAAGTTTAGCGCATTGCCTATTTCTGACTGGCTGGCTAATTTCCCCGAGAGCATAAGATTTTCCTTTAGCGTCTCATTAAAAATATAGCTTTTCTGTTCGCAAAGTCCTATATAATTAGGGATTTCATACTGTCCTATTTCTTTGATATTTGTATTGCCAACTTTGATGGCACCGTCTGAAGGAGTGTAAAAATTCATCATCAGATTCCCGAGCGAAGACTTGCCTGAACCGCTCGCACCAAGAATAAGAACAGTTTCTTTGTGTCTTATAGTAAAATTCAGGTTTTCGAGTTCGAATTTATCATCTTGTGAATACTTGAATGAGACATTGGCAAACTCTATATCAAAGTTTGATGGGATAGTTTTTTTTGCAGGAAGTTCTATCTGCTCGCCCACTGAATCTAAAACTTCAAATACTCTTTGCGAGGACTCTATAGTTGAGCCGAGTTTTTGAAAAGCTGAACTCATTAATTGTATTATTTCGTAAGAGGCAAGGGAGCCTATAACGACAGTCGCAATAGCCATTGGACCATTTATCCCTTTGCTAACGCCTAAAGCTATGAAATACAAAACCATAACTATCGAAACTGAGAAGGCAAAATTTATAATCCCATTGGAGGAGGCATTTGAGAAATAGAGTTTTTTCTGAGAAAGCTTGAGACTATTACCGAGCGACAGGAATCTATTTTTGAAATTTTCTGTCTGTGAAAAAAGAGTTATATCGTTTATTCCCTCAATCATATCCTTAGTTTCAATTGAGATTTGGCTATGAATAGCGGCGGCTTTATGCGCGTGTTTTTTGGATGCCAGGAAAAATATTAAAGGAATGATAAAGCCTGCGAACAGCAACGCCAAAGCAATGGTTAAAGATACGCCGGCATTGAAGTAAATAAGAGATAAGGCAGATACAATAAGAGCGAAAAGAGCAAATAATGGAAGCAGAAGTCTGATGTAAATATTATCCAAACTTTCTATGTCGCTAACCAGTCGCCTCAAAAGGTCAGAGCTATTGTGCTTATGCAAAATTGCAGGAGCGCAAGGTTCAATTTTCTTATAGAAAACGACTCGATATTCCTTAAGAAGTTTAAATGTGGCATCATGTGTGACAAGCCTCTCAAAATATCTGAAAACCCCTCTCGATGTGCCGAAAAATCTTACGCCTACGATTGAGAGTTGGAGAGTTCCAAGCAAAGGATGAGTTGACGCAAGAGTAATAAGAAAGGCGCCTGTCGCCATAAGCCCTATCCCGCTTCCAAGCGTAAGGAGCGAAAGAAGGAGGCCCAAAAGCATCCACTTTCTGTAAGGGAGTATGATTTTAAAAAGTTTAATCATAACCTATTTTCGCAGTCAGTATCTATAATAATATCTAAATTCTTCAGAATGCCTGACCTGTGAGCTGCCAAAATAACTGTCTTTGATCCGGTAAATCTTCGTATATTTTCCACAAGTTTTTCTTCGCACATTACATCAATTGATGAGGTAGCTTCGTCGAGGATGAGAACGGGCGCATTCTTCAGGACAGCTCTGGCAATGGCAATTTTCTGAATCTGCCCTCCGCTCAGATTCATTCCTCTTTCCCCGATGATTGTATCCAGACCATTTTTGAGAGACTTTACAAAATCATCCAGACAGCTTATTTCCAGAGCATATTTAAGCTCACTATCAGATGCAAATTCTGACCCGAAAAGAATATTGTCCTTGATGCTTTTATTGAATATATATGGTTGTTGAGGAACACATGAAAAATAGCCGTAAAGCTGTTTATCAAAGTTCTGGCTCTCGATTCCGTCGTAGAGAATTGTGCCGGAGGTCGGGCTAAGCAGACCGACAATCAGCTTGATAAGAGTGGTTTTTCCCGAACCGCTCTTGCCTTTCAGACCTATTATTTGTCCTTGTTCGATTTTAAATGAAAGATTAGAAATAACAGAAATTCCATTGTCATAAGAGAAGTTAACATTACAAAACTCTATCGAATGAAGGGCAGCAGTCTTCAGTTGAGCAATTAATGTTTCTTTCTCCAAAGGCAACGCATTGAGTTCTAGTTCTGCAATTTTCTTCTTTGCTATTTTTCCTTGCATTCCTGAATGGAATTTAGCGGCTAGATTTCTTAGAGGATAATAAAACTCAGGAGCCAGAATGAGAATAAAAAGCGCAGTCAAATAATCCATATTCCCATAAACTAACCTAAGGCCTATTCCGACCGCCACAATAGCTATACTTAGAGTGGAAACAAGCTCAATAGTAAGAGATGAAACAAACGCCACCTTCAGAGTTTTCATCGTTGCCAACCTGAACTCCTCAGTTATTTCAGATATCTTCTGGATTCTGTCTTTCGAGCGACCGAAAACTTTTAAGGTTGTCAATCCCTGCAAAGTATCAAGAAAATAAGAACTTAAATAACCAAGAACTTTCCATTGTTTCTCTGTCATCTTCTCAGCTTTTCTGCCTACAAGAACCATAAAAATAGGAATCAGTGGGGCTGTTACTGCCAAAATAAGTCCGGAGTAGATATCAAAATAAAAGATAAAAATTATGATTATTATTGGGGATATTATACCAAGCCATATCGCAGGGATGTATTGAGTAAAATAAGCTTCAAGTGAATCTATTTCATTTGTAAGAGTGGAAACAAGTTCCCCTTCATCTTCTTTTGGAATAGTCCTAAAGCCAAAGCTAAGCAACTCCCGAATCAAATGCGTTCTGACTTTCTCCTTTGCTCTAAGTCCGTATAAAGAAGATGAATATTCCTGGATAGAAATAGCAATTGCTTTAAGAAGAGAAAAGACTAGGAACCAAGCAAGAAGATAATAAAAAGAAATTCGGTCAAAACCAGAAACAAATGCCATACTTATAGACTTAGCAAGAAACCAAGCCTGAGCAACAGCCATAAGAGTAACAAATAACCCAGATATAATACATCTAAGCTTCATGACAATTCTATGATAAATATCACAGAAGCAACTTTATGCAGTCTCTAATTTCTTCTATTCTAATTGTGCATAATTGGGCATCTTGAACTTCGGCAGCAAGCTGAAGATCTTTGGTAAATATCGTAAGTTTTTCCATCCCTAAGAAAGGACTTAATTCTTTTATAGAGCCTGCAGGCGCATATATTGCCTTAAAGTCTTTTTTCTGTATCGCAGTAGTTATATCTAAAATATACTTTGGAATTCTTGCTTTATACTCATTAAGAATCTTTATGGAATCTTCTATTTTTAGTCCCGATGTCTTTGAAATATGCTGAGCTTTTTTATAAAGCGCAGCTTGCTGAAAGGCTTTATCTTTGCCTAATATTTCCAAGGTGCTAAGCTTTTCTATTAGTTCGACTGCTTCAAGAGGTTTAGAAAGGAATTCATCCATTCCTGAATTCATGCATTTTTCGCGTTCGCCCTCCAGATTATATGCGGTCAGACCTACGATAATAGTATGTTGAGTTTTAGTCCCAAGATTGCGGATTCGTCTTGCTGCCTCGTAGCCATCCATCAAAGGAAGTTGGCAATCCATAATTATTAAATCATAGGCTTTTTCCTCGCAGTTTTTGATTGCCTGATAACCATCGGAAACAAAATCTGTGGCTGGAATACCTATGTTTTCTAATGTCCTTAGTATCATTTTTCTATGCATCTCAGTATCTTCCACCAATAGGATATTAAGTTGCTTTTCAGGAATGACAGCAGAACTTTCTTCTCTGTAGGCAGGGGAAACTAACTGTGTTTTATCGAATGACTTCTGAACAGCTTCTACAATATCTTTCTGCATAAAAGGCTTTTTGACTACTGCAGAAAAACCTTTACCTTTTGCAAGATGCCCTTCAGCTGTCCTGCAATTATCGCAAAGAAGTATCATAGGAACGGATCTAAACTCTTTAAGCGCTTCAAAAACATCAAAACAGTTATTTTCCTTAAGGTCGGATCCGATTATAACTGCGCTGAAATCAGGATTTATTTTGTATAGATTTATACCCTCATCTGCATTGAGAACATATTTCGCCCTAGCTCCGCAAGACTCAAGATAATACTTAATAATATCTGCTGTTGATTTATTACCTTCTACTACAAGAACATCAATATTTTTAAGAATATCTTTTTCAGGCGATATTTTATCTCCTGAAGCTATCTGAGTTTTTATAGAAAAGGTAAATGAGCTTCCTTTTGCAACTTCGCTCTTTATCTCGATAGAACTGCTCATAATCTTAACAAGCCTGTTTGCAATGGCAAGACCAAGACCTATGCCACCGTACTTTTTCGTTGTCTCAAAGTCAATTTTTTCAAAAGCTTCTTTGATTTTTTCAATTTCTGAAGCTGAAATACCACACCCTGTGTCTGTAATAGTAAAATGTAGTTCAACTTCTTTCTCAGAAATATCATGAGAATTAATATCAAGTTTAACTTCTCCATAGTTGTTGGTAAACTTAATCGCATTACCAATGAAGATATTCAAAAGTTGTTTGAGCCTAAGTTTATCACCTAAAATAAAGTCAGGGACATGGGTTCGTACCAAAGTATTAAATACGATTTTCTTCTGTTCTACATTCGATAAATTTGCGCTGATTATTTCGCCTACCAGGCCTCTTATGTCCATCTTGGCATGCTCAAGGATAAGCTGTCCATCCTGAATCTTTGAAAACTCCAGAATTTCTCTTACAAGATTCAATAGAACATCAGCTGATGTTCTTGCCTCCTTAACATAATCAGATTGCTCTACATCAAGTTTTGTATCGTCAAGAAGCTCAAGAAAGCCAGCGATCCCATTTATCGGAGTAAGGATCTCGTGGCTCATATTTCGCAGGAAATTTGCCTTTACTGAAGCAAAAGCTTCTGCTTTTCTCTTTGCTTCGATAAGTTCCTGCTCGGCTTTCTTCTTGAGTGTAATATCCCTTCCGACATTTAGAACCCCTATAATTTCGTGATTCGAGTCGTATAAAGGAGCTTTACAGCTGTCAATATAGACTATACTGTCACCGGAAAATTCTATTTCTTCATTTATTATTTCTTCGTCATTTATGACCTTTTTGTCTTCTTTGGCGGTAGGGGTGGCGAGCATTTCAGGAAGAATCTGCTCGATGGATTTTCCTATAATATTCTCTTTATTTTTACCAAAGAATTTTGCGTAAGGTTCATTGCATCCAATAAATTTTCCAAACTTATCTCTAAGTGCGATCTGGTCTGGAATTGAGTTCATAAGACCCGAAATAATCCCCCACTGTTCACTGATTTTTCTAGCGTAGTTAAAGAGTTTATACCTGTCTATCAAAATGACAATCAGCATAATTATCAGGAAACCTATAAGAGCAAATGTGACAAAAAAGACCTGTCGAACACCTGAAAAAATGACAGAAGCAGGTGTTTCCATAACCAAAAAATAGGTGTCTCCTGCAAGCGGCATTTCAAATATCAGAGAATCCTTAAACCAGGTGGATTTACTTGTATCCTTATCGTTAAGGTATTTTGAAATATGGGCTTCCAAGCTTGCGCTTGGCGCATCAGTCGAAGCAATCAAATTTTTCTGATAGTCATATAGATACAAATTAATATCTCTCTGCCTGGCTTTTGCTTGGCTAAAAATAGATTTTATATCTTCAATAGAAAAATCTATTCCTGAAACTCCGACTAGAATGCCATCTTTATAAACAGGCTCAGATATGGTAACTAAATCCATCTGGAGATCAACATCTCTGTAAACTCCACTCATAACGGCTTTGTTAGCTTTGACAGCATTGTAAAAATAGGGGTCGCTCTGGGCTGTCATTGGCCGCGTGGTGGTTTCTTCAAACTTCTTTATTTTTTTAACTTCGCCCCTGAAGTACCATGAATAATAAGATGAACTTAATGATGCTATAGCAGGATTTGTCTGAAACCATGCCCCTTGGAAGTATGGCTTATGTTCAAGTGTTGCTTTAGTCACATCGTCAATTGCATTTATAAACTTTTTAAGTTTATCAGGTTTATTTACGAAGTCTTGATTAAAGTTTTCAGCTATGACAGCTGACATCTCTTTAAGCGTAACTTCAGCACCAGCCATTATGTAGTTGGTGTCATAACCTTGTACCATGCTGGCTCTAAAACCCTCTTCAATCTGCCTTGTAACTACGCTTGTTTTTCTTGCCATATATAATCCTAGCATAACTACGATTAAGACGATGACAACAAGTAGAGACACTGCGAGCTTGTGAAAAAGAGAACTTGTCTTAAAGCTGTACTGCATAACTATCCCACCCTTATTATTTATTAGTATTTTAAATCCTTGACTGTAATTCTCTTTCTAAAAAGCCAATATGAAAGAGCCTGATATAGAATAATTAACGGTACAAATATCAGCGCCACAATCATCATAATTTTGAGCGAATATTGTGATGAACTTGCATTATATACCGTCAGGCTCCACTCACTGCTGAGAGTAGAAATAAGCACTCGCGGATAACTGTGAACAAAAACAGCAAGAGTAGTTACTATAATCGACAGAGCACAAAGAAGGAAAGTTATTTTATTTCTCTTCTGACAGCCTACTCCGGCAAGGACAAAGAGTGCGAAGCCTACTGCGAACATCGAGAAACCTCTGGAATCATGCAGAAGGTTAGCTTCGTAAATAGTTATCAAAACGAAAAATAAAAATACGATTGAAGCAACTCTGTGAAGTTGCGGGATAAGCTTGTTGACACAATACCATACATCGCTTGTCTTGTCTATTTTTATTCTTAAATATGCAGCGCCGTGAAATGCGAATATAAGCAGAAACAGCACTCCTGCCACAAGTGAATAAA
Source organism: Lentisphaerota bacterium (assembly GCA_037127655.1). GTDB lineage: Bacteria > Verrucomicrobiota > Lentisphaeria > Victivallales > GWF2-38-69 > GWF2-38-69. The sequence goes on along the minus strand of JBAXXY010000031.1, from coordinate 5,248 downwards.
CATTGAGAAGGTCCCAGAAACTGCCTACATAAATTCCTTCGGCTATAGGCACACCTCTGATCAAATTTCCCACAAATACGCCCCATAATATTGCCAATAAAGAACTGCTAAGAAATAGGCTTATATCCCAGAATGTACGCCAGCGCCTGTATTTGCTCTTACTTCTGAATTCTATCGAAACACCTCTCAACCCCAACCCAAGAAGAATTAATACCAAAGCAAAGTAAAAACCGCTGAACATAGTCCCATACCAGATAGGAAAAGCTGCAAATATCGCCCCTCCTGCTCCTATCATCCACACCTCATTCCCATCCCATACGCTTCCTATTGAGTTTATGACAAGTCGCCTGTCAGAATCTCTTTTTGAGATAAAAGGAAGAAGTATTCCTATTCCGTAATCAAAGCCTTCAAGAAAGAAAAAACCTGCAAAGAGAACAGCTATTAAAGCAAACCAAAATGTATTTAAGTCCATATTATTATCCTTTTAAGTTATTTCTTTTCTTCTTGTTGTTTACGGAAATCAAATGTCCCTGCAGTGCTGAATTTCCAGAGAAAATAAATATCAACTAACGCCAGAATTCCAAAAAATGTTCCTAGCACTATCAAAGATATCCAGATGTCAATACAGGAAACGCTCTGAGATGTGGCATTCTGAGTAAGCATTAAACCCTGAACCATCCAAGGCTGTCTGCCAACTTCAGTCACAATCCACCCGGTGATGTTAGCTACATAGGGAAGGGTGATACAAAAAACCAGGAGCCACAAAAACCACGCGCTGTAGTTGTATTTGCCCCAGATGAAGGTCCTTACAAAAATGAATATTGCAATTAGAAGCATCAAAGTGCCGGCGCCCACCATTGCCCTGAAGGCATAGAAAGTTATAAATACAGGCGGGATATAATTCCCCTTGCCATACTGCTCTTCGTATTTTCTCTGAATGTCATTAGCCCCTACAATTGGCCCGGAAAGCTTACCGTAAGCAATTAACGAAAACCCATAAGGAATTTCAAGTTTAAAATAATTTTTATTTTGTTTCTGATCGGTAATCACAAAAAGCCCTTCAGGAGCCGGATCTTGAGTTTCCCATGCCGCTTCCATTGCCGCCATTTTCATTGGCTGGGCTTCAATTATGTGGTCAGCCATAAAGTGGCCGTACCAGAGGACTCCTACCATACCTATTAAACCGTATAACGAAGCTAATTTGAAAGAAGTTTTGTAAACTTCTATATCATTGCTTTTTCTCCAGAAATGATAAGCGCAGATGCCTATGATGAAGAAAGCCGCCGTACAAAATGATGCAAATAAAGTGTGCCAGAATTGAAGTGACACTTGTGGGGTTGTGAGTATTGCCAGAAAATCAACAAGCTCTGCTCTTCCGTTTCTTACGACAAACCCTGCAGGTTCCTGCATAAAGGCGTTCGCGACCAGAATCCAAAGGGAAGAAGCTATTGTTCCGATGGAAACAAGCCAGATAAAGAGTGCGTGAACTCCACGATGAAATTTATCCCACCCGAATATCCAAAGGCCAATAAAAACCGACTCCATAAAAAATGCCAGAAGCACTTCTATGGCAAGCGGCACCCCAAATATATCACCGACATAACTCGAGAACCTTGCCCAGTTCATTCCGAACTCAAATTCCATAACAATCCCGGTTACGACACCTACTGCGAAATTTATCAGGAAAAGCCTTCCCCAAAACTTTGTCATTATCCTGTATTTTTCATTTTTTGTGAACGCATATACAGTTTCAATGACAGCCACAAAAAGCGACAAACCTATCGTCAAAGGCGGGAATATAAAGTGAATTATCGCAGTAACTGCGAATTGAATTCTTGCCATAAATGCAGCTGATTGGATGTTATTGAACAGGTCAATTACAAGATTTTTTATGATTTCTTCCATAATTTGGCGCTTTCTTTATTTTTTTTATTTCAAAATTTGGGTTATATACTCTTTGATAAAATTTAAATATTCCTTGTTTGCCGGTAATCCCATTATAATCTCAAGAGCTTTTTTTGTGAGTCGTTCAATCTCTTTTTGGGCTTTTTCAATTATTCCTCTATCAATAAAAATCTGTCTGAGCTCCAGAAATTCATCATAAGAAACAACCTTAGCATTCATAAATCTATCAATCTTTGCCCTGTTGGCTGAATTTGAAGATTGATAAGCCCAGCATAATGGAAGCGTCCGTTTCTTCTCAATAAAATCTTTTGGAACCTTATGTTCTTCAGATAGTTCTTTAATTTCAGCAAGATCGTTATGAATCTGAAATGCTCTCCCTAAAGTGAGAGCAAAACTTTCAATCAGCGTATTATCAACGGCAGAGTCAGCAATCATAGCGGCAATGGAAGCCGGACCGAAAAATGTGTAGTAACCTGTTTTTAAATCGTAGATTCTTGCTATGGAGTTTTCTTCTATGTCTCCTACGACTTTAAGCGTACCTAGAATTTCTTTGAATTCACCGTGAGCTGTCATAAGCGCAGTTTCAGAAAGTTTGCTCATTATTCTGCTCATCAGGCTAGGTTCAAAATTTGCCTGATTGAAAATATCAACTGCAAAAGCGTGAAGCATATCCCCTGCTACAAGAGCCAGATCCTCTCCGGTTACGGGTGAAGCGCTTTCTCTGTCAGCCAGATACGAACTAAAAGCGCAATTCAAAGTCTTTTTCGATCTTCGGGTTTCTGATTTGTCTATTATGTCGTCATGTATGAGAATAAAACTATGAATTATCTCCATTGCCGCCATGGTTTTTTTGGCTTTATCCAAGTCCACATTATCTGTAAATGCCCTGTAGAAAAGATAAAAGAATATAGGCCTTAACCTCTTGCCGTCTGAAAGAATAAAATCCTTTATACATTCATAAATATGAGGTGAATCCTGACAAAGTTCCTTCCAGAGTTTGGAGCTGTCAAATGACTCAAGAATAGCCTTGTCCACAAACTCTCTTGCCTTATCGAAAGTACCAATGCTCAAATCTCCGTTAAATACGGGATCAAAAGAATTTACGCGCTCTGAGGATGTATCAGAAGATAATACCAAAACCATCTACTTGGCCTTTTTGAATAACTGCCATTCTCTTTCAAGAATAATTCTTGATTCGCTTCTGTTGAAGACATAGAAAGAAGCCCATTGAATAAGTACAAGAATCCTATTCTGGAAACCGCAGAGGAACCAGATGTGGATCACAAGCCACATCATCCATGCCATCAGACCTGCGGTCTTGATTTTCCAGCACTGAAGCACGGCTTTGCTCTTGCCTATAGTTGCAGCGCTGCCTCTATTGAAATAGTAGAATCTCCAGCGCTTTCTTCCTTCAAGGTCTCTGATAATATTTTTCCCACAACATGTTCCTTGCTGTAAAGCTACTGTAGCAACTCCGGGATGAGGATTGCCTTTTGTATTCTTTGAATTGGCCTGGTCGCCAATCACAAAAACTTCCGGATGGTCTTTTAAACTCAAATCGCCTTCTACGATAATTCGGCCTGACCTGTCTGCCTCAACACCAAGGGTTTTTCCTACTGCTGCCGCCATTACGCCTGCGCCCCATATTACAGTAGCGGCCTCAAGCCTTCCGTCTAGACAATCAACTCCGTCAGCATCTATGCCTACGACGCGCTTTGTCGTGGCAACATCTACACCCATATCAGTTAGGAATTTAGTCGCTTTTGCAGAAATTTTTGGGTCAAATGGCGCTAATATTCTATCTCCTGCCTCGACAAGAGTTATCTTTGTGTCCATTGGATTTATTCTTCTGAAATCTTTGCGTATGATGTGCCTGGCAACATCGGCAATTGCTCCTGCCATCTCCACTCCTGTTGGCCCGCCACCTACAACAACAAATGAAAGAAGCTTCTTTCTTATTTTTTCATCTGTTTCTTTTTCGGCCTTCTCGTAGGCATCGAAAATACGATTTTTTATTTCCATTGCCTGTTCAAGCGTTTTTAACCCCGGGGCAAATGGTTCCCATTCATCTTTGCCGAAATAAGAATGAAGAGCGCCACAGGCAAGTATCAGATAATCGTACTTAAAACTTTTATTTTCAGTAAGCACTTCTTTATCGGCAAGATTGATTGAAGTTACGGTGTCCTTTATTACGGAGACATTTTCGTAATCTGACATCAAGCTTCTTATCGGAGTAGCAATCAAGCACGGGTCAAGCTCAGCAGTAGCAACCTGATAGAGAAGCGGCTGAAAAAGATGATGATTCCTCTTGTCAATAAGCGTTATTTCTATATCTATGTGCTGTCTTAAAACTCTTACCGCATTTAGACCGGCAAAACCGCATCCTACGACTACAATTTTTTTCATATTCGATAGTTCCCAATAATTAAATTCTAAAAATAGACTAGAAGAATAGTGAGTATGATTATAAGCAATGCAAAACTTTATTCTATATGGAATTTCTCATTAATTAGTTTTCCGATGTATTGAGCCAATAATTTATGGCCTTGCGTTGTTGGATGAACATAATCCCAGAAAAGATATTCATCATGTTCTTTGAGTTTGCTTACTTTTCCATCGTATCTGCCCAAACCCGGAATAATATATTTTTTTGAACACTTAAAACCAAACTTCTCAGGCGAATTCAATGCTTCAGTAAATAACTTGTAAGCGTCAAAGAGCTCCAAAGTCACTCCTTCTTTCTTGTATCCATCTACAAAACTTCTTATCTTTTTATTTGTCTTTAAGAGCGATTTGGAAATAAAAGGGACTATGAGCCGCCTGAAAAGAATGCTGAGTTTATATTTCACAGGAGCCATAAACATATCAGGCACATTGAAAAGTAGAATATTTCGAGCTCCCTGATCAATAATTTTTTTTACGCATGACTCAAGGTCATCTGCCAGATTGTACAGCCTATTAAGATGAATGAATGGAAATTGATGAATATCAACAAAAAAACCATAATTATTTGCTCCGCATCCCACAATAACTAGATCCTTTTCATCGAAAACAAACTTTTCTGATTCAATTTGACTTTTCAGGCTGGTGGACTTTGGAGAGTACCCATTTTTATAGCTAGTTAAAGCTCCGCCTACCGCATAATTTTTTATAGTAATGCGCTTGCCTGATTTTTTAAAAATAGTATCTACAAGATAATCACAATAGACGGGGCCATTAGAAAAGCGCCCCTCAAAATATGCGTTAGATGGATATTCTCCATCAGTAAGTTTCTTCAGATTTCCTGTATCATGAAGGCTATCGCCGAATATGTAGATGTTTTTAAATTTCACTGCGTTTATTC
>JBAXXY010000030.1:0-22221 GCA_037127655.1 Lentisphaerota bacterium | reverse complement strand
ATATTGGGATTATATGGTATTTTAGAAATTTTGCAAAAGTTCTTTCCTCATTACGATGCCATTCTCGAAATATGGCTCATTTTTTTTGTAAGAGAAAAACTTTTCCATTACATTTATCTCTTTAAATCCGTTAGCAGAATATATTTTTCTTGCATTTTTCCAGTTTTCAGACACTAAGAGTATGATTGATTCGATATATTGGAACTCATCTGCAATGTATCTGAGAAACTCCTCAAAAAGACCTTTTCCCACACCTTTTCCTTTATGTTCAGGCGAGATTCCCATTGAAGAGATATAGAGTTCCTTGCCGTTTGGTTTGTGCTGTTTTCCAATAGAATGGCTAAGATCAAAAATGTTTTTGTCGATTGAAACGACTTTATCCCAAATTTCGGAGCAAATGTACCCTGCAAATTTGTTGTCAATTTCCATTATCCTGAAGCCTTCTGGGAAAAGTATTATTCTTTCTATAACGACCTTTTTATCTTCACAGATGAGGTTCGGAAATGCAAAGAGGTCAATTTGTATGACACTATCAATGTCCTGAAAAACTGCATTTCTATAGGTTATTTCTGGGTTAAACATAATTATTTTTCAATTCCTGCCTTTGTATAGATTTCTTTTGGATAAAGCAATTATAGCAGATAGTTGAAGAATGAAGCAAGGCAAGTTATTCTTTTCTGCGAGCCGACAACTATACTGAAGAGAAGTAATGATGTTTAAACTTGTATCAAAATTCGGACCGGCCGGAGATCAGGAAGATGCTATAAAAAAGCTTCTTTCCGGGCTAGATAAGGGATTTAAAGAACAGACGCTTCTTGGCGTAACTGGTTCAGGCAAGACCTTTACTATGGCAAATGTTATAGATAAGATTCAGAAACCTACTGTCATTATTTCGCACAACAAGACTCTTGCGGCTCAGTTATTCAGCGAATTTAAAGCATTTTTCCCTGAAAACGCTGTCGAGTTTTTCATAAGTTACTATGACTATTATCTTCCCGAATCCTACATCCCGCAGACTGATACTTACATCGCCAAGGACTCGAGCGTCAATGAAGAAATTGAGAGGTTAAGGCTATCGGCTACAACATCGCTTATGACGCGAAAGGATGTCATTATTGTCGCAAGCGTTTCGTGCATATACGGTTTGGGCTCCCCTGAAGACTTCAAGATTATGAGCATAGAGCTTGACAGAAAAAAGAGGATGACCCGCAAAGAACTACTGGACAAACTTGTGAACATCCAATACGAGCGCAACGATATGGCTCCCGGCAGAGGCCAGTTCAGAGTCAAGGGTGAGATAGTTGATATTTACAGCCCGCATAGGGACGAAATAATCAGAGTCGAGTACTTTGGAGACGACATTGACAAAATATCTGTACTGCACACACTCACAGCTAAAGGACTGAAAGTTATTGATTCGATAATAGTACCGCCTGTTAAACATTTCGTGCTCCCAAAAGAACGGATCATTTCTGCAGAGGAAAGGATTCTCGAAGAGATGCGCGAACAGGTTAAATTCTTCGAGAGCAGAAACAAACTCATTGAAGCGCAGAGGATTTATGAACGGACCCGCTATGATCTCGAGATGATGAAAGAAATAGGCTACTGCAGCGGAATTGAGAACTATTCGCGGCATCTTGCCCAAAGAGAACCTGGTTCGAGACCGTCGTGTCTCCTGGATTACATGGAAGGAGACTATCTACTTTTTATAGATGAATCTCATGCATCGATTCCTCAATTGCGCGCGATGTATAATGCTGACAAGAGCAGAAAACAGACGCTTGTTGATTTTGGGTTTAGGCTGCCTTCTGCATTGGATAACAGACCGTTGAACTTCGATGAGTTCAATAATCTGATAAACAAGGCAATATATGTTTCGGCGACGCCTGGCGATTATGAAATTGAAAGGTCAGCTGTCGTTGCCGAACAGGTTGTCAGACCAACAGGCTTGCTTGATCCTGAAGTTATAATGCGCCCACTTGAAGGACAGATAGACGATGTGATAGCTGAAGTTAGAGCAAGAGCCTTGAAGAATGAGAGAACGCTTGTTACGACCCTTACAAAAGCAAGTTCGGAAAAACTGGCTGACTATCTGAGCGAACTTGGCATAAGAGCAAAATATTTGCACTCTGAACTTGATGCCATAAAAAGAGTTGAGATACTAAATGCTTTGCGTAAAGCTGAATTTGACTGCCTTATCGGAGTAAATTTATTGAGAGAAGGTTTGGACCTTCCTGAAGTTTCTCTGGTGGCTATTCTGGATGCAGACAAGGAAGGTTTTCTGCGGTCAGAAAGATCTCTGATACAGGTCTCAGGCAGAGCCGCCAGAAATGTAGGTGGGCAGGTAATTGTTTATGCAGATAAGATAACGCCAGCAATTGAATGTCTGATAAGGACTACCGAACGAAGAAGAAAGACACAGATCGAATATAATAAAGAGCATAATATTACTCCTCAAACTATCATCAAGGAGTTCAGAGAAGACATAAAGTACTCAGATGAAAGCAAAAAGAAGCGTTCCTCTCTCAAGCTTGATGGTAAATATGACGAAGCAAGCCCTGAGGATATGATTGAACTTCTCAGAGATGAAATGCTTCAGGCCGCCGCTTCCTTGGAGTTTGAAAGAGCCGCTCTTCTCCGCGACAAAATAAAAAGCCTAACTTCGGTATAAGTTTTAAATAAATATCTCGACAACTCAGTATAAATCCTTATCCTTAAATTAGTCGCTAGGGTAACTGCCGGATATAGGGAATTATGAGGAAACATTTATTATCGTTTGTTATTGGTTTATTTTTATCTGCTTCCTTGATAGAAGCTCAGGAATATACAGGCACGGTCGTGTCTCCTGACATTTCGACTTATGCCGAAGGAACAGACGGGGCTTTTTATGGGTACATTGACCGAGTAGCAAGGTTAGGGCAGATAATCAAACCTCCTCTTTATGACTCCAAAGGCAATATCACAGCTTTGAAAGAAGGCAACATCGTCCTTGAAATGGACAAGAGGTATTTCAAAGCTCAGATGTATGGTTCAGAAGCGGCAGTTCAGGATTCTATCATTCAGCTTAAACTAGCACAGATTAACTACAAAAGGTACATGGCGCTCTTCCAAAAAAATGCTACCAGCCAGGAACAGCTTGAGAACACAATGAATACCTTTTTGAATGACTATTATATATACCAGACTAATCTGGCTACCCTTGCAATGAATAAGGCTTTTTTAGAAGACTGCACGAACTATGCGCCTTATGAAGGAATAGTTTCAAATGTCTATGTAATTGAAGGAGATGCTGCATGGCAGAACATTGTCGAAACCACACAGCTTAATCCGATTGGCATAGAAGTAAAAATGAACAGGGAAAAAGCCAGAGAAATTGGAATAGGGACACAAGCAACCATAATCCCGCTGAACACTAATATCCCGCAGGGAATATTCAGCGCTGACTCTATGCTTACGGATAATGGGATCATATTTTTTACTGAGAATTATCCTGTTTTAAATAAGTCAGAACTTATTCCTTACGATGGAATTCCAGTCTATAGAAACTGTATGCCGGTAATTAAATTCTATATTGATTCGGATGGTAATACGCTTGCAGTACATAAAGACTCACTCAAGCATGACTCAAAAGGAGATTTCGTATGGAAAGGCAAAGACCAGAAAACCATGCAGTTTAATAAAGGCATTGACCCGAAGTTTAAAATTGAAAAAGTCTATGTAAAGCTCAGCGGACTGTACAGGCCAATAGCAGGTTATGACGAATTCGCTGCTTTGGGGGATTCGGGAAGCCTAGAACTTAATGATATAACTCTTCTGAACGGAGCTGATGATTTAAAGGATGGGCAGGAAGTCTATTTTCCTGATCAAAGGTATCTTCTGATGCCTGGAGACGAAGTAAAAGTGATAATCGGGGATTAAAGCAAGATGCCGAAACTGAACAATTTAAAAATTCTATCTTTGTCCATGATGATATTTTTAGCGCTTAGCATTCAGAGCGCAGAAGAATACACAGGAAAGATTGTTTCTCTTAATGTTGAGACCTTTATGTTTGGAACTGATGCCGCCCTGATGGGATATATACAATATGCCCCTAGATTGGGCGAAATAATTAAACCATCAATCACAAATCAAAAAGGAAATGCCATTGCTCAAGGTACAATGCTTGCTAAGATGGATCCAAATCCATGGGCGGCTGCGCTAAAGCAGTACATAGTCGGCGGCAAGGTGTCAAAAGAGGAAATGTACTTGGCGCTCCGAAATCATTTGAGGTACAAATTTTTGACGGAGAAGAATGCCGTAAGTTTAGAGAGCTTGACCAATATGGACTATACGCTATATCAGGATAAAGGTCAGTACAAAGATATGCTCGATGAGGCACTTATGAATAAAGAAGTGCTCGAATCGTGTATTGCTATTTCTCCTTTTGAAGGATTGGTAACAAAACTGTATTTTGCACAGGGGCAGGCGACTGGAAGGCCACCGATAGCAGACATTGTACAACTCAACCCAATCGGGTTACAGATCGAACTGCCGCAAGAAAAACTAAATGAAATTGCTATTACGACCCCGATTAAGTTTTATCATCTTAATTCTGATGTTTCCTATGATGTGCTAAAGAGTTTCAGTATGTTTAAAGGGGACAAACTTCTATTATCTGCTGATAATTATCATATCCTTAATAAAAATGAGATTATAGCTGACATTAATATTCCTATTGTCAGAGAGTGGTCGCCTGTGCTGAAGTTTGGACTCGATTCTGATTTTCATGGACTCCTTGGAGTAGCAAATTACGCGATAGAAAAAGATGCGGATGGTTACTTCGTATGGAGAGCAAAAGGGCAGAAAATTATGCAGACTTCCAAAGGTATTGAGCCGATCTTTAAAATTGAAAAAATATATTTTAAACCCTTGGAACTTACCAGATACAGGACTCCCTATGAGACGATAACTGCCGTGAGCGATTCGGATAAACTTGAACTCTACGACATTGTGATAAAAAAGCCGCCAAAAGATTTGAAAGAAGGTCAGAATGTCTGCTGTCCTCAGCGAAGGTATCTTTTTATGCCTGGAGATGAAGTCAGAGTAGTAATCGGCAGTGGTCCAATAACTAATTCAAAACCCAAAGACGAAAAGAAATAAGGCGTCATGAAAAAATATTTTTACAGGAAAACCCTTCTGATAACAATACTTGCTTTGGTTATGTCCTCTCTCGGTGCTGCAGACAATGAATATACAGGAACTGTCACTTCATTGCTTGTTTCTCAGTACAAAACTGGTTCTGATGCCTATTACTATGGTTCTATAATCTATGTGGCAGGGCTAGGCGAAATAACAAGACCGGGGATAAGAGATTCTAAAGGCAAAATTGTCCGCAAAGGGACTATGCTGTACAGCCTTAATCTTCGATATTGGCAACAGCAGCTTGAAGGCAGCAAAGAATTACTTACTGCCGGAAAAATGATGCTAAAGGAAACCCTTGAAAACTTTAAGAGATATCAGGTTCTAGTTAAACCAGGAGCTACAAGCGAAGAGATTTATGAAAACTATTTTTCTTTACTTAGTTCATCCTATGATTCTTATTTGAATGATGAAGCCTCATATATGGAAAATCAGGAGTTTTTGAAAGCTTCATACCAAGTGGCATCTTTTGAAGGCATAGTCGATCAAGTTCTTTATAATCAAGGGCTGACTTCCGAGAATGCCGCGGCATTGGAAGTTACAATGCTTAATCCAATAGGAATAACCGTAAAAATGCCCAGAAGCAAGGCGCGGCAAATAGGTATAAATACTCCGGTTAAAGTAATACCGTCTTCTTCAGGCGAACCTCAGGGAATTTACTATGGTTATTCGATGTTAACTCCTGACGGCATAACTTTTGTAACGGCTAATGCGCCTCTCTATACGCCAGATTCCAAAGGTCTCAGAGCCATCAGAAATGTTGTTAGCGTTACAAAGTTCTACATAGATTTATTTTATGATACATTGGCTGTTTCCGACCAGTCTGTTTTGAAAGACAAAAAGGGCGAATTTGTCTGGAAGGTTAATCACATACAAGGTTCACAATTCAAACTTGAAAAAGTCTATATAAAAACTTTAGATATGTACAGACTCAAAAATGGAGCAATCCGACTTCAGGCTCTTGCTGAGACAGCAGGCCTTAAACTCAATGATTTAGTAGTCAACAATCCTGCCAAAGATTTGAAAGATGGCGAAATGATTTGTATTCCGCAGCCAAAATATCTTCTTATGCCCGGCGATCAGGTGAAGGTTATTATCGGGAAATAATAGCTTTCATTGTGATGAAATTTCCTTGTCTTTACGCTATCATCAAAAAACAATTTAAAATTAATATTCAAAATAAAGGGAATTGGAAGATGAAGAGGATAAAAGTTTTACTGTTGGCTATAGCTGCAATATTTAGCGCGGCTTTAACTTATGCGGCGTATGACACGCTTGGCGCGACTGTTATTCATAGTGGAAGCAGTGCAAGCACCAGGTTCGCAATCTGGAATCCAGACAATGTCACTCCAGCATGCGTTTATATTCAACTTCCTGGAGCAACTACTTTTATAGAGTATCCCCTTACTCTTCAACAGCCTTATTATGATAACAGCATAAACCAGTACACAGCTGTTTACGCAGTTACAGTTCCTCAGGACTTAAACCTTTGTCAATATTATTTCACATTAAACGGTGTCACCGTCCGCGATCCTTATGCGAAAATGACTACCGGCATTCAGAGCAATGGCTCTGCTGAAACTCAGTTCGTTAATACAGGCACACAAACAAATCCAATTCCTGCCACATCTCCGACCAATCCACCTCCTGTTCCGACTCCATGTAATGGCATAGTTATTGATATGAGCCTTGTTACAAATTATAAGTTTGCTGCTCCTCCAGCATTTACCGAACCTACCGATGCGATTGTTTACGAACTTGATGTTATGGATTATACCAGCAACCCGAATACAGGCGTAACCAATGGCGGAACATTTACAGGTCTAACTCAGAGTGGAATATGCAACGGTCAGACAACTGGACTTCAGCATCTCAAAGACCTAGGCATCACACATGTCCAGATCATGCCGATGTACACTTATAGTTTCAGCGGTTTTTCATATAACTGGGGTTACAACCCTGTCGAATACAATGTTCCTCAGGCTCAGTTCTCAAAATACAGCGTAGGGCAGTATATGAACCGTATTCAGGAGGTTCAGAATATGGTAAACACATACCATCAAAATGGCATCAGAGTCATTATGGATGTGGTTTATAATCATACTTACGCGGCATCAATATTTGCCCCAAATAGCCCATTAACAAATGCTTACTATATTACAAGCAATGGACAGCTCGTTGACGACACAGGTTGCGGGAACACCATCAATGGTGCAAACCCGATGGTCAGTAATTTTATCGCCGACTCTCTTGCTTCATGGGCGACAATATACAATCTTGACGGCTACAGATTCGATTTGTTGGGCGTATTCGACTATACCACGGTAAGCTCATGGGTTCAGTACATTAATGGTCTTAAAGCCAATAGAGGGTATCTGATATATGGAGAGCCATGGGCTTGCGGCAATGTTGATAACAACTCTGTCAGAGAAGGGAACATATCATGTTCTGAATATATGAATGCCGGCGTTCTGACTCAAGGCGCAGGTTGCTTCAACGGTCAGTACAGAACAGCTCTTGAAGGAAACAACAACAATGGACAAGGGGGAGGCTATCTCTTTAATCAGAATAACGGCAATGAAAACTCCATGATGGGACAGATTGCATGCGGTTTCAATGGTTCAATCAGAGCCTCAGGTACGCAGAATACTACAGCTGTTCCAACTGCTCTTTCGAATCAATGGGCAAACGCCTTTGCCAATATGCCAGGCGAATCGGTAAACTATATTTCATGCCATGACGGTCTCTGCTTATGGGACAAGATTTGCGCTGTGACAGGACAGAATTCATGGAGCAATGTTTACAATCAGCAAGTGGATATGTTCTCAGCTGGAATCCTGATGACTTCACAGGCAATAGCTTTCTTCCAGGAAGGAGACGAATTCCTCAGAAGCAAGGACGGAAATGCAAACAGCTACAATTCGCCTCTGACCGTAAACTGGATAGACTGGTCTGCGAAGAACGCAAATATGAATGTCTTCAATTACTACAAGAAGCTGATTGCTATGAGAAAAGCCTATTCAGCCTTTACCCAGCCTACATGGACTGACATCAACACCAACAGTCAGGTCTATACATGCGCAAACAGCGGCACTTCCGCAGGCGCGCTTATCTCGAATCTCAAGGACAACGCCGGAAACAAATATATTGTAATCTATAACGCCGGTTCGGATTACAGCTATATGATTCCGTCCGGAAGCGGCAACTGGCTTCTTGTCACGAATGTAAATGATTGCGGGCTCACAATTCCAAATGACGATTACCCTCAGCCTGGAACCACTTTCTCTCAGGGACAGACAGTATTGTGCTGTGGCACATCAGTCACGGTATTGGCCAACACAGCTAATCCCGCCGACCCGACCAGCAGTATTTGAAATCGTCTAAACTGGAGTCTTGAAGCGCAGTGATGAAATTTAATAAAACTCCAGTTGTGATACTTCTGACTTCAATAGTCTTTCTGCTTTGCTCTGCAAATGACATTTACATTTCGTCATTGCCTCAGATGGTAGTGGATTTCAAAACTACTCCTAATGTGATCAATCTGACTTTATCAATGTATGCTTTGGGTACTGCTGTATTTGTCTTGTTTGCCGATCTAGCCAGCAGTCGTTACGGTAGAAAGCCTGTTATTATCACGGCTTTGGGTATCTTTACATTAGCATCGTTGCTCATAAGCATCTCTGCGTCAATATGGCTCATCATAGCTTTGCGCATAGTCCAATCAATGGGGCTGGGGTTTATCATGACGACCAGCACGCTCATACTTAAGGATTCTATGGACGAAAGAGAACAGATTAAGGCGCTGGGAATAATGTTGACAGGGCTAGTGCTTTCTCCCGCCATATCACCTGTAATAGGAGCATACCTTGCACACCACTTCGGCTGGAGAAGCTGTTTTGTATTCAGCACTATACTTGGAATTATCCTATTAGGGTTTACTATCAAAATCCTGCCTGAAACCATTAGTTTGAAGTTAACTCAACTCCCAAATCTGGGCATTTACATTAAAAAATATTTTATGGTGCTCGGCGATAAAGTATTCCTTTATCTTACTATACTTTTCGCATGTGGAGCAGGAGCATATTATGCATTTATAGGCATATCGAGTTATCTATTCATTAATAATCTCGGAATTACGCCTATTATGTATTCTTATATTTATATTTTCATGGCAGCCGCTTTCCTTGCCGGAAACCAATATCTGCTTGTCCTAAACAAAAATAAAGCATCCTACAATAAAATCCTTGGCATAGGAGTTTTTGGAACATTGGCTGGCTCTGCTATTATTTTGTTGGCAGAAGGCATTTCAAATAATCTATTGATTGCGGTTTTAATTACGCTGGGTGCGATTCTAATGCGAGCAGCAAACGCCCTGGTGAATCCTACTGTTCAGGTTATTACTGTAAATCGCTTCAAGAAAAGAGGAGGCATAGCGCTTGGTATGGCAATGAGCGTGGGTATTGGCGGCCAGGGAGTTGCAGTTATCCTTGTGACGCTATTCCATGATAATCCTCTAGCAGGTTTAATCATAATATCTCTTGCTCTTTCTATTATCGGAGTGGTCGTCTTTTATCTCGTAAAGCGTTTACTGCACATTGAGCATTCTCTTCCCGAAAAATAGATATTCTAATTTTGATCATGGCAGGAGTTTTAAAATATTTAGTGGATGTCCGGGTGATTCGCAATCCATCACTTTTCAGCTGTCATAAGAAATAGAGGGAACGCTTTTTTATCCCCCCCTGAAATTTCCTTGATGACTTCAGTTACAGTCTCGATTTTAATATTTCTGAATCCAACTTTAATAGCTTTCAGTTTTAATTGATCTCTATCAAAACCATTGTGTCCATCAAAGCCTTTTCCATGAAAAGAGCCATCTTCTTTATCAAGATCGGCAATAAATAAGTACCCTCCTGGGTTTATCATTGAATAGAAGGATGACAGGATTTTGTCAGTATCAATGACATGATGAAGAGTAAGAAGGGTATAAATGATATCAAACTTTTCATCTATAGGAGATGAATTCATCAAATCAAGTTCAAGTGGGAATACATTGGA
Source organism: Lentisphaerota bacterium (assembly GCA_037127655.1). Classification (GTDB taxonomy): domain Bacteria; phylum Verrucomicrobiota; class Lentisphaeria; order Victivallales; family GWF2-38-69; genus GWF2-38-69. The sequence goes on along the minus strand of JBAXXY010000030.1, from coordinate 11,988 downwards.
GATGGTTTCTTTATTAATTTTCTCTCTTAACACATCAAGCATACTTTTGGAACTGTCAGCGCAGACTATTTTGGAGAAATGAGCCCGAAGATGTAAACTCACAAGTCCAGTGCCGCACCCATATTCAAGAGCACTACATAATTGCATATTCTTTACCTCATTAAGTATGGCATCGCCTACTTTTTGAGCCCTGTTAATTTTGTCAGCGTCCATGTCCCAGGTTTTTGCCCTGGCGTCAAATTCATTTTCTATCTTATTCATGTTGTCCTCCTTTGAATATTTCTTCTAGCATATTCGTAGCATCTTTGACTAGGCTATTGCATATAATCTTGTGATGATCTTTAGCTTCTACGGATTTGGCATCGGCATATTTTATGAGCAGTTCTTTGCACTCAGCGGTACCGTGTTTTTCTTCAAATTTTTTATAGAGTTCACGGACCATATCGTATGCTGTTAGCTTAGTTTTCAAATCTTTAGGATCGATATTGCCGTACTTCATTCCGATAACCATGAAAGCTCCGGTTAATGCTCCACATGTTTTTCTGAGTCTTCCCATTCCGCCTCCGAATGCGGAAGATATCTTCTTAGCTGTTTCCAAATCCAGCCCTAGTTCCTCTGCATGAGCCATAAGAACAGATTGTGAACAGGCATATCCCTGTAGGAAATATTCTTCGGCTTTTGATATTTTATCCATCTATTTTAACCTTTTTTGTAGATTTGCTATTGGGTTTATTATTGGCATATGCTAATAATTATAACATCATACAATCAAATTATAAGGTGAAAATAAAAAAGGGAAAGAAGATTATGTCACCTAGGCCTTTCATGTGTAGGAAAATATCTTCTACTGCACCTGTAAAATGTTTTAGCCCGAAAGGCGTTCCATTTTGCAAGCTAGAAAAAATTATGCTTAATCCTGATGAACTCGAGTCAATAAAATTAGCAGATTACGACTTGCTTTATCAGTCGGATGCGGCTGATAAAATGGGAATATCACGGCAGACTTTTGGGAACATAATTAATTCTGCTCATAAAAAAATTGCAGACGCTCTTCTTAATGGAAAAGCAATCTGTCTAAAGGGTGAATGCGACAAGAAAGTAATTCAACAATTTGAGTGCCCTAAGTGCTCAATTGTATGGGATTTTCAACAAAGTGAAAATGCAAAATGCCCTAAATGTGAAAATACAGAATCAATTCGCTTATACCAAACAAAAGAGAATTTAGAATACAAACCAGAACCATGTTGCCAAAAAAGGCACAGACTAAAACAAGAGGAAGTAAAATGAAAATTGCGGTACCAACAAGAGGAACGGAAATAGATGACCATTTCGGGCATTGTGAAGCCTTCACCATCTTTACTATAGATGACAGCAACAAGATCGAATCATCTGAATTACTTCCATCCCCGAGCGGATGCGGATGCAAAAGCGGCATAGCCGGCATACTGCAGGAAAAAGGCGTAAATATCTTATTGGCAGGCAATATGGGGCAAGGCGCTGTAAATGCCCTTTCTATGCACGGAATTGAAGTTTGCAGAGGTTGTAGCGGCAATGCTAGAGAAGTTCTGAAAGTTTTTTTGGATGGGCATATTCTGGATAATGGCGGGGTCTGTCAGCATCATCACGGCGAAGGCCATGAGCATGGACATCAGTGCGGACACTAACCCAAACTAAGACTGAATAACGAAAAGTTAATGGTTCAAAATTTTTCACTATCAGCTTTTTCACTTTTAACTTTTCAGTAGTCAGACTAGAAAAGATTGAACACAATATGTTATTTGTCAGTAGATATAGATATAATTGACGGCACGCCACTTTTGGATATAAAACCTTTTGTTCCGGCATTTGATATTCATAAAGCTGAAAGAGCTGGATGGGTTGAGAAAACGAAGTATGAAATAGAAGCCACCCGCGATGACGGGAGGTTCACCAAATAAATATTATTAGGAATACGATGAATTTATTCAGTAAGGCTAAGCCCTATTTTAACAAACTAAAGTCAAGAAAAATTCTAATACCCATAATTGCATTTCTGATTATACTCGTGATGCTTTTATGGCTAGCGGGAGCTTTTTCACCCAAAATTAACTTCAAAAATATCAAAATCTCTGAAGGGCAATTCTATTCAGGCAGAACAGCAAAAGTTTTTTATATAAGCGTACCTCTTACTGAAACTGCATCAGGGACAGTCCAGGCTGTTCACGAAACTACTATAACTTCGAAACTTACTGCCAGAGTAGTGGGAGTTTATGTCAAAGCAGGAGAATATGTTAAGAAAGATCAGATTCTTGTTAAACTTGACGAAACTGAATTGGTGTCGAAGCTTCAGCAGGCCATGGCGCAAGTTGAGCTCTCAGAAGCAGCTCAAAAACAAGCGCAGAGCGATTATGAAAGAGCCTCAAAACTCTACAAAACCAAGGCCACAAGCGGGCAGGATTTTGAAAATGCTCAGACCAAACTCAGGACTACTGAAGCCGAAATCAACAAAGCTAAAGGAATGGTTAGTGAAATTGAATCTCTGATCAGATACGCCAATATAATTTCGCCAATAGATGGACTGATAGTGGATAAAGAGGTTGATACCGGAGACACCGTACTGCCCGGGCAAGTGCTTCTTAAACTCTATGACAACAAGGCAATGCAGTTGATTGCCAATGTCAGGGAATCTCTGGCAAATAAGCTTGTTCCAGGACAGGATATCGGCGTTAAAATAGACGCATTGGATAAGATTTGTCTAGGAAAAGTAAGCGAGATTGTCCCTGAAGCAAATTCATCCAACAGGACTTTCCAGGTCAAGGTTGTAGGTCCTTGCCCAAAAGGAATTTACAGCGGGATGTTCGGAAGGATTATTATTCCTCTTGGTAAAGAGAATATTCTTGTTATTCCAAAATCTGCTGTTATAAAAGCAGGTCAGCTGGAACTTGCAGCTGTAGTTGAAAATGGAGTTTTATCCAAACGATACATTCGTACAGGCAGACATTTCGGAGATAATATTGAAGTTGTCTCAGGATTGAAAGAAGGTGAAACTGTAGCTATGCAGTTTAGACAATAATGAATTCTACAAAACATTCGTTTACCGATAAGATCGTCAGGATTTTTCTTGAGTCTAACCTATCTCTTGTGCTCATTCTGCTGTCAGTCGTACTAGGCTTGGCAGCAGTTTTTATGACGCCCAGAGAAGAAGATCCTCAGATAATAGTCCCGCTTGCTGATGTCTATGTGGATTTCCCCGGACATTCTGCCCAAGAGGTGGAACAGCTTGTAGCAGATCCTCTTGAAAAAATTCTCTATCAGATAGACGGCGTGGAATATGTCTATTCAATGAGCCGCGAGAATCAGGCTATCATAACGGTCAGATACTATGTAGGACAGGACAGAGAAAGAAGCCTGGTAAAACTCTTTAAGAAAATAGACGAAAATCTCGATATTGTTCCACCCGGAGTCACAGGATGGATCGTCAAGCCTGTAGAAATAGATGATGTGCCGATAGTGACATTGACTCTGTCCTCATCCAAGGCAGATGATTCACAGCTTCGCAGGGTTGCAGAAGAAATTACACATGAGCTTTCAAGCATTGGGGATATATCAAGAGCTTATGTGGTCGGAGGCAGACCCAGGATAATTCAGGTGTATATGAACCCTGATAAAATGACAGCCTATCATGTCTCTGTCCCAGATATAATAAGTTCGATTAAAGCGTCAAATATTCAGGAAACAGCTGGTGATTTCCGCAACAAGGATTTGCTGATTAATGTAGCAATAGGCAGCGGCATTAAAGATGTCGAACAGCTCAAAAATCTGGTGATTGCCGTTAATGATGGAAGTGGAGCATTTCCCAAAGATGTCGCGGCTATGGCTGACTATATGTATTCTAGCAAGCCCAATGACGGAAAAGCAGTTTTTCTGAAAGATGTGGCACAGGTCGTTGACGGTCCAGCTGAACCATCAAATTATGTCAATCACGGATGGGGAGCTGCAAAAGATATTCATCTGCATAACGGCGCTCCCGGAACAATAATCGGAAAGAGTAATATTGATAAAGCTCCTTCTCTAGAAAATGCTGTAACCATAGCCATAGCAAAGAAGAAGGGAACAAATGCAGTCAATGTGGCAAATGAAGTTTTAAATAAGGTCGATAAACTTACAAGCAGTATTATCCCCGATGATATGCAGCTAATCATTAGCCGGAATTACGGCCTGACAGCAGATGAAAAAGTAAACGAGCTGATCTGGGCGCTAATAGCTGCTGTAGTAATAATGTTTGTGCTTCTTACTCTGGGGCTTGGATGGAGAGAGTCGCTTATTGTAGCTCTGGCAATACCTGTGGTTTTCGGACTTACTCTGGCAGTAAATATGATGTTTGGTTTCACGATAAACAGAGTAACCCTTTTTGCGCTTATTTTATCGCTTGGTCTTCTTGTGGATGATCCGATTGTGGATGTCGAAAACATCTCCAGGCATTTTGAACTTGGCAAAAAAGCTACAAGGAGCATTGTCATGCAGGCGGTTTCAGAAATCCGTCCGCCGTTAATCATAGCAACCCTTGCAGTTATCGCCAGTTTCCTCCCGATGTTCTTCATCACCGGCATGATGGGGCCTTATATGCGTCCTATGGCTATGAATGTGCCGGTAACAATGGTCATGTCTATGCTTGTCTCATTCACGATCACACCGTGGTTTGCATACCATCTGCTGCGGAAAAAATACAACTCTCCGGATTTAACTACTGAGCATGTTCATCAGGATCTTGATGTAAAAAACTCCAAGCTATATAAATTTTTCTATCCCATGATGGAACCACTTCTGAGATCAAAGAAGAATTCATGGATATTCCTTGGCATAATCGGTGTTCTGACTCTGCTTGCCTTGAGCCTGGCTATATTCAGGGCCGTGCCTCTTAAAATGCTTCCGTATGATAACAAGAATGAACTCCAGTTAGTGCTGAAAATGCCCGAAGGGACCACACTTGAAAGGACAAATGCAGTAGTCAACGATTTTGAAAATTATCTCTCGACAGTTCCAGAAGTAGTTGACTATATCGGGTATTCCGGCGTCGCTTCCCCCATGGATTTCAATGGTCTTGTAAGGCACTATTACCTTAGAAATGCAGAAAATTACGCCGAGATTAGAATTAATCTTGCTCCAAAAGAAAACCGCTCGCTTCAGAGCCACGCCGTTGGCTTGAGAATCCGGGATGAATTGCAGAAGATCGCTGATAGAGACAATGTAATGATGACTATTGTCGAAACTCCGCCCGGCCCGCCGGTTCTGGCAAGCATAGTTGCCGAAGTTTACGGAAAGAGCGAAAATAGTTATGACGAACTTCTTGCTGCGTCCGAGACGGTCAGGAACCGCCTAGCAAAAGAACCAGGTGTATCAGATATTGATAGTATAAAGGAGAAGCCCAGAACCAAATATGTTTTCATAACGGACACAGAGAAAGCCGCGCTTAACGGCGTGAGCGTTCTGAATATTGCAGAAACTCTCAGGGCTGCATTGTCAGGAACTAATGCAGGGCTTGTCCAAAGTAATACAGAACGCAACCCATTGAATATCGCTGTCAAACTTCCGATACAGGATCGTTCCGATCTGAATGACCTTTCAAAAATTTACTTGAAAGGAATAAAAGGGCAGCTGGTTCCTCTCTCAGAACTGGGAAGCTGGGAGACTGCGACAACAGACCAGACTATTTATCATAAAAACCTTCAAAGGGTCGTTTATGTTTTCGGTGAAACAGTCGGACGAACTCCGGCGGAAGTTGTTATAGATATTCAGGCAGACAAAGTAAAGCCGCAAGAAGGCAAGAGTGAAAACTTCGTCTCAGAGACTAAATCAAAACCACTTAATTGGAGGACATTTGCAAAGAATGGCAGCGATGTTGGATGGAGCGTACCAAAAGATATAAAAGTAACTTTCTCCGGCGAAGGCGAATGGAATATAACACTGGATGTTTTCAGGGATCTTGGAATTGCCTTTGCGATTGCCATGATAGCAATCTATATCCTGCTTCTAATACAGACAAAGTCCTTCGTGATACCTCTTATTATCATGCTGGCCATTCCTCTTACAATACTTGGAATAATGCCGGGTTTCTGGCTTCTCAATGTTTTCGGAGGGCACATTGTCGGAGGTTATATCGATCCGATTTATTTCACGGCCACAGGAATGATCGGGATGATTGCTTTAGCGGGAATCGTTACGAGGGATGCAATTATCCTTATAGACTTTATACATATTTCTCTCAAGAAAGGAAGCAATCTATTTGAGGCTATTATGGAGAGCAGAGTCGTCAGACTGCGTCCAATCTTGCTTACTTCGGCTACTGCAATGTTAGGCGCACTTCCAATCATAATTGATCCGATATTTTCTGGTCTGGCCTGGGCGCTTATCTTCGGCCTTTTTGCATCCACAATCTTTACGCTCTTTGTCATTCCTGTAGCCTATTGGCTGATATATGCCAATAAACCAGGTCACGGTCTGCCTGTAATAGAAGAAGAGTGAATATAGTTTGCAGCAATAAGAGAGACTTGAAAATCATTTATATTGAGTAGAATAGAGGATAAGTATATAATAGGAAAAGCAATTCATTAACAAAGGAGAAATACTTATGGCAAGTATCAAGGGAACACAAACAGAAAAGAATTTATTGAAGGCTTTTTCAGGCGAATCACAGGCTAGAAACCGCTACACCTATTTTGCAGGCGCTGCCCGCAAGGAAGGTTTAATGCAAATAGCCGACATCTTTGAAGAAACAGCAAATCAGGAAAAAGAGCACGCCAAACGATTCTTCAGCCAACTCGAAGGCGGAGTAGTTGAGATTACAGCCAGTTTTCCTGCAGGAGTCATCGGAACAACCGCTGAAAACCTAGAAGAAGCCGCAGGCGGCGAACACGAAGAATGGACTGACCTCTATCCGTCTTTTGCTCAAAAAGCCAGAGATGAAGGATTTCCTCATATCGGATTTTTATTTGATAAGGTTTCAGTTGCTGAAAAACAACATGAAAACCGCTATCTCGGACTCCTCAAAAATATCGAAGACGGAACAGTTTTCAAGAAAGCTAGTAAGGTTGTATGGCGTTGCAGAAACTGCGGTTATCTCCACGAAGGAACAGAAGCTCCACAGTCATGTCCCGCCTGCGCTCACCCTCAGGCTTATTTTGAAGTTCTCGGCGAAAACTGGTAAAGGATAATCCATGACAGAAAAACTGCAGAAGTTCAGATGCATTGTTTGCGGATATGTCCATATCGCAGCTGAGGCTCCTAAGACTTGCCCTGTATGCGGTTCGTCAAAATCAGATTTTGAATTGTATGCTGAAAAGAAGCAGGAATCCGCTCCAGCAAAGATAACTAAGTGGCGCTGTATTAATTGCAGTTATGTCCACAATGGAGATAATCCACCCGACATCTGCCCTGTGTGCGCGGCTGAGAAAGATAAATTCGAAGCTTTTACAGAGACAAATCAGGCATCCGGAGTTAAATCAGCCAAAGTTGTAATAGTTGGTGGTGGAATTGCAGGTGTAACTGCTGCAGAAACTATGAGAAAGTTCTCTCCCGACTCAATCATCACTTTAATAACTATGGAATGCGATGCACCATATTATAGACTTAATCTGACCAGATTCCTTGGAGGAGATATAAACCGTGAGGATCTGATTGTTCATCCTCTGTCATGGTATCAGGAAAATAATATTGAACTCGTCAATAACGCAATTGTTTACACGATTGATAAGGAAAAGAAAGTTATAGCTCTTGTTGATGGGCGCGAATTTGTTTACGATAAATTGATTCTTGCTACAGGTTCGCATCCTTTTATCCCTCAATATAAAGGAACTGAACTTGAAGGGGTTTATTCATTAAGAACTGTATCGGATGCTGATGAAATTCTCGCAAAAGCTGTTAAAGGCGCCCGCTGTGTATGTATCGGCGGTGGAATACTTGGAATAGAGACTGCCGGATCTCTCGCCAAGCGCGCAGTAAATGTCACTATGCTTGAAAGTCATGGATGGCTGATGCCAAGACAGTTGAATCTAAAGGCCGCTGCAATACTTGAAAAACATCTATTGAGTTTGGATATAAAGACTCTGAAAGAGACAAAGGTTCAGGAAATATCAGGAGATAAAAAAGTATCAGGCGTTCTTCTTCAGAATGGCACTCTTCTTGAGGCAGATATTGTGATTTTAGCTACTGGTGTCAGAGCCAATACAGTGCTTGCAAGAAAAGCCGGGCTTGAGTTCAATAATGGGATTATCGTTAATAATCATCTCATGACATCCTCACCTGACATTTTTGCCGCAGGCGATGCGACAGAACACAATGGTCAGCTCTATGGCACCTGGGCGCCTGCGCAATATCAGGGAAGCATAGCAGCTCTTAACGCTCTGGGAATTCCTACAGTGTTTGGCGGCATACCAAGATCAAATACTGTTAAAGCTCTCGGTTTGGACATTACCAGTATCGGACAATTCATGCCTGAAGACGGAAGTTATACAGTCATTGAAAAGGAAGATGAAAAGTCCTATATTGAATTTGTATTCCATGATTCAAAGATGGTTGGGACTATTCTCATCGGACACGCGAAACTTGCGACAGCCGCCAAAAAAGCCATTGACAGCAATACAGATTTTTCAGAATTGCTCATCACTCCAAAATGTGATGAAATAATCTCCAAATTCCATCATTTCTAAGTTCCAGCTGGAAAGCTCAACTTAAATCTGAACTTTGCATCGTCTTCGAACCACATCGGGAAATTGGTTCCCCAGAGATTATTGAAAAGATTGAAATGAAAGCCTTCGTTGAGTTTGGGCTGTGAAGTGTCAAACTCAAGAATCCTTGGGCGTCCTGGACTTACGAGAGGAGCATCCAGACTTTCTACTTCTATATTTCCATCATTTCCGTTATAAAGAACAGAAGACCATAGAGCATGAAGAGCTCTGTTCCCTTTTTTGGCGACATCCAATGGCGAAATGGGCTCACCCATTTTATTAATACTCCATTTTTTACTCTCTTTTGCATTCAGATTGAAAGAGAACCAGAATGCCTCAGGGATGCGGTTGGCTTTTTTGCCGAACCACTGGAGTTCAATACCTATTTCTCTCTTATCAGTAAAACTATATTCAATCAAAACTTCTGACGGCGAACCATAACTCTTTATGCTCTTTTCGGGCATTGTCAGATTAAAAAGTATGGAATGTGATTCTGATGATTCTTTCTTGTAAATAGCCTTTACGGATGGAGAGAAAAACTCATGCTTGAGATTTTTAACTCTGTCCAGCCCGGGTTTTGTAAAGTCGGGGATTGACCAGAAGTCTGTGACTTTATGGTTGATATTATATTTCTTGTGAAAATTCTTGTAGCATTCGGCAGAGAATATCTCGTGTCTGAAAAGCCCAATATTTTTTGAACACCACTCTTTGCCTGTTGATTTATCTTTCAGTGACTTGATTGATCCTGTTTTGTCATTGAATAAAATAGTGAAAAGTTCAGTTTGAATAACACCGACATTCTTAATTTTGCAATAGTCTTTGAGAGATGGTTTGGATGGTTCGACTTCTTTCAGAACATCCAAAGCTTCTTTCTTTAATTTTGCGCTCTTCAGGCAATCTATGCTTTCTGTGATGTAGGAACGCTGTTCCTTCCATGAGCTTTCAAATAGGCTGTAGTCAGTTGTAGTTTTAGCATTTTCGGGGTGGGGTATTTTACATATCTTCTTTTCAGACAGATTATTAAAAACGGCTTTATCGTTTAGATTTGTATCGAAAATATTTTTTGAGCGAGCTTTTGTGAACTCTTTAATACCGTAGTTCACATAGTCCCTTAGATGGGTTTTAAGATCCATTCCCCATGTGTGTTCAGGAATGAGCATGAGTTTTCTTGTGAACTCATTGTACTCAGGATTTTTCATGTCGAGTTTGTACTCGAGTGCCCACTTGTTTCTAAGTCTGCAGAGTTGACGGAAATGAGCTACTTTAACCGGATCAGTGCCTGCTCCATGAATCCATGTATCTCCAAGTTCACTTGTTACAACTGGAAGTTTATCTTTGATTAGGATTAAATTTTCAGCAAAATTATCGAGCTTAGAAGCCTGAACTTGCGCGCCTTTGTATTCAGCCCTGTATTTTGCAAAAATTCCTTCTAGTTCTTTTACGCTTGACGGCGGCCCACAGTTATCATTCGAGTGAGCAAATGCCAAAATATCTTCTAGCCCTTCGACTTCGGCAGGTTTTCCGTAACCTGAAACATAGTTTACGACGACTTCGCTTCCATCTGGATGTTGCCAAATAAATAGAGGAGGTATGTCAACGAGTTTTGAGGCGTCGTTTACTCCGATATGCAGGAATTTAATTCCAGCTTCGGCAAGCAACGGGATTATCGCTCTGCAATGACCGGGAACATCTGTCATCTTGGCGGCGATGGTCTTTTTGCCAAACATACGGTCAAGTTCCTGAGACAGATAGAGTCCTGCTCTGAAAAGGCTCTTGTCCATTAATTCCGTATGTGTAGTAAATGGAATGGCATGCCATGTAATATCGCCTGATAGGATTGCTTTCTCCATCTTTTTTTTCATATCAGGCGGAGCTTTATGAAGGTACTCATAGATAAGCCACGAGCCCGTAGTCCAGATAAATCTATCTGAACTTTCCTTCTTTCTCATCTCATCAGCAAGGAGCATGGCTTTTGGGATGAACTCGTCGAAATATCGCTTAATCACATTTGCAGACAAATCAGTAAAACCAATGTCCAAATGCGTTTTGAAAACCAGATGAACAGTTCTTTTCCTCATATTCAATAAGATGGGGTTATTGCTCAAAATAGATGGGGTTTGTCAAGAGAGCTATGTCATAGCCGTCTGTAAACTTGTTGTGCCTGCTAACTTCTGTTCTCACAAAAGACTGATTAGTTCTGTTGAATTCAAGTTCAAATTTCTTTTTGGAGTCGAAGACAAACTCACTCTCCACGCCTTTATTGCTGACAATACGGATCTTATCCATAGGTTTGAGTTCAGATATGTCTATGTGTATTTTCTTGTCAGTTGTAACTTCTCCAAGGACATTATTTTCTGTTCGCATGTCAATGACTGGGCCGTTAATGATGCTGATAAAGACATTCCCTTTAGTGAAACCTTCGAGAACGGCTTTGTGGTCGAGCGAATCCACGAATACATGAGTAACTGGCAACGGCATAGTTTTATAGTAAAGAAGTCTATGATTATCGCTGCCAGCGATTACAGGGATTCTTTTGCCTTTGCAAAGTTCGCTCTGCCAGTAGTCGAGCGTTCTCTGATTCATAAAACTCCATAGTGAATTCCAGACCTCAATCCAGTCATGAGGCAGATCAAAACCCCAATCCCAGGTGCATCCCTCGCAGTCGCTTGCATTCGGGTGATTTATGCCGACGAAACCGCCTTGAGCTTTCGTCTGGCTAAACTTGTCGAGTATATCTTTTTTGTTATTGCATCTGAAGTCACTAAAAGGTTCATTTAAGCCAAGCAGATGCGCATGACCATGATATGTAGTAAGCTCTACTCCGGGAATCATCAACATCCCCATATCGGTTGGGAGAAGGGGATTCATAGTAAGCGTATTATGCTCTGTGGAAACCAGATAATCATAGCCGAGTTCGCTGCATGCCTTGACCATTTCATGCATCGGGGAGTCGCCGTCGCTATGAACTGTATGCATGTGAGTGTCGCCCTTAATCCATCTGAAATGCTTCTCTGTAAGGGTTATTTCTAATGTAACTTCACATCCATTTTTAGGTACTTTGTAGGCGCTCAGGAGAACAGCCCATATTCCTTTTTGAATCTCACCCTGGAAATAGCCAGGTGTTGCGTGATATTTCGTTATAACTAGATGTCTTTTATTGCTTCCAGTCCAACCTCTTACTCTTATCGGATCCCTGACTCCGATATCAATTACACAATCTTCATCAGTCTTGTTATGGACAATAATTTTAATCTCCAGCGTATCAATATTTTCAGGCACTTCAAAC
>JBAXXY010000029.1:0-22249 GCA_037127655.1 Lentisphaerota bacterium | reverse complement strand
ATATTATCCAAATAGTATGTTTAATTATATATAAAAATCATCGGTGTTTCTAAATCATTATGGATCGTAAAATAAATCTAGCTATTAACCTTTCCATAAGCTCTGGAAAAAGATAGTGTTATATGTTATAAAACATATCAGGAAGTTGTATCATTTTATAATCCTCTTTGTTTTATCTTAAGTAATTAATTACAAAGATATTATAGCATACAGCTTCCTGTTTTAAAGGCTGTTTTATGGCTATTTGCCAACATTTAATTCAGAGTTTTGCAAGAGGCTCAATTAACATTAATAAAAAGAGGAAAATTTATGAATGCCAAGAAAACACTGCTTATTTCGTCATTATGTATTCTACTGACAGCTAACAGTTTTGGATGGGGTGTTACGCCTCACACTGTTATTGCATATTTAGCCTTTAACAGTGAAAATAAGTATATTTCAGATGACGCACGAAGCGTAGTTATTCCTTTACTTCAGCAAAATCAAAATTTTCCCATTCCTGGCCCTGTTCCATGTACTGTGATTTCCGGCGTCGATAATCCAGATAATTTTCTTGCTTCTGCCGTCGCTCCATGGCCTGATACAATTAAATACATTCCTCTAAGCGGGTGGGGACCGAATGCCTCGCCGAATGCTGAGAGTTTTTATGCAAACGCTCACTTCATAGATATTCAGTTCAATTACGGAGAAGTAGCTAATCTTGATACTTCTATTGCTTTAGACACTGTTCGCGCTCAGATAGCAGCTGATGCTCAGCAAACGGCTAATCAGTTGGCAAATGATGACTTATACTATGTACTTCGAAGCTGCATTAAATCTCTTGCCTTAAGCCAGGATCCTTCTACTAAAAGCCAGATAAGCAATAACGAAGTGATTTTCGCTTTGCGCCACCTGATTCACTTTGCCGGAGACAATACTGAGCCTTTGCACATGAGTGATCCGATGTTTATGCAAGGCAAGACCCAAGAAGACAGTTACGGCGGCAATGAGATATATTTTGCTGAACCTTATGTAACCATATCCAATAATGTCGGCTCAAGCACTATACAGGAACTACACGCCCTCTGGGACAATCCGGGTAATAGCTTTGTCCCGCTCAATATAAATACAGAAACCACTCAGGACAGCGAAATTTACATAAACCAGCAATCTGCGGCGCAAATTACCGATGTAGCTAATTCAATAGATGCTATGTATTCCTCAACCCAATGGGAAACCAATATCGTACATAATGTCGGTTGCGGCAGTGACCTGATAATGTCATGGGCGACCGAATCATATATGGTCGCCGTAGCGAATGTATTTAATAAGCTCAATCAGCCAATGCCGGCGCCTTCTTTGGATAAACAGCCCAAGATAGAAGACCGTCCTTGCAGGTCAGGGTATGCTCCAGATGGAACAATCCTCACGAGCGCCAGCATAACAATTCCTCCTCCGACGACAGATTATATTAATTCACTTGGGCCTGTTACGACACTGCAGATGTATATGTCAGCTGTAAGGCTAGGCTGTCTTCTGACTGCAATCTATGACCCTGATAATGCGCCTGAAACTTTTGTAAACTATGTAAATCAACTCAAGAATGATAATTCAATTCCCACTGTCAATAACTTGATGCAGGTATATTAAAGATAAGGAGATTTTTATGGACACAGCCCAGCACAACATTTATCCAGAGAGACCATTCAAACCTTTCAGCCTGATCTTCTTCGTCGAACTTTGGGAAAGGTTCGGCTGGTACGGAATGCAGGCCATATTGATCTATTTTATGATAAAGGTTGTAGGGTTGCCTGATGATATAGCTGACCATATATTTGGCGCTTTTACAGCTCTGGCTTATGCCTTTTTGAGCGTAGGAGGATACATCGGCGATAACATTCTGGGTTCGAAAAGGACTACGATTGTCGGCGCCTTTGTTTTGGCTCTGGGATATATAATTCTTGCTTTGAATCCTCAAGCATACCTTTTCTGGGGACTGGGAACCATCATCGCAGGTAATGCAATCTTCAAGTCCAATCCATCGACGCTTGTGACAAAGTTGTTCCACAAGGAAGACCATAGAGTTGAATCGGCTTTTACTTTGTATTATATGGCAATCAATGTCGGCTCTTTTATGTCTTCTCTCTCTGTTCCTGCCATAGCAAAGCATTTTGGATGGAATGTAGCTTTCGGAGTAAGTTTTATTGGCCTTTTCCTTGCTATAGCAAGTTTTATATTTTTTAAGAACATGGTCTCTGAAGTGGGGTCCGAACCTGACTTCAGAAAAGCAAAATTATTTGACTATCTAAAGGTAATTGGGGTAATCATCGTTCTGATTCTGATTTCAGCTTCTCTTCTTGAGCATATAGCTATAGCTAAACTTCTTTTGGGAATCATCTTAGTTCTTATAGTCATTTTATGTATAAGGTTGTTAATCAAAGCTGAGTTATCTGAAAGAAAACAGTTAGGCGTGGCCTTAATCCTTATTCTCGAGGCAATAAGTTTTTATATCCTTTACCAGCAGAGAGCTACATCTATAAATTTATTTACTATCAGGAATACCATACATACAATATTTGGCATTCCTCTTGATCCTTTGGCCTTCCAGTCTTTCAATCCTTTCTGGATTCTTTTTGCCAGTCCGATACTTGCTTATTTCTTTCATAAATCTGCAAAGAAAGGAAAACAAATTTCAATCCCTACCAAGTTCGCTTTTGGAATGTTTCTTTGCTCATTGGGTTTCCTTGTACTGAAATTTGCCGCGCTGTTTTTTGCCGATGCTAATGGAAGGATTGCAGGAGAGTGGTTGTTCCTGGCAGTAGGGCTTATGAGCATAGGTGAGATATTTATTAGCGGAATAGGGCTTGCTATGATAGCCAAACTCGTGCCTCAAAAGATAATGGGGCTAATGATGGGAATATGGTTTATGGCTACAGCTGTAGCCATGCTTCTTGGAGGCTATATAGCGGCATTTGCTAGCATTCCAAAGGAAATAACTGATCCTATCCTTACTCTTCCTATCTACACAAATTTGTTCTTGAAAATTGGAGTGGCTACACTTGTTTTAAGCGTAATAATGGCTCTGACAGCCCCAATTCTAAAGAGATATATCATCAATAAATAGTTCAATAATCATCATTGCAACTTAAAAAATAAAAGGAAAGCAATATGTCGAAGTCGAATAGAAGTTTTTTAATGGTCAGCCTTGTGATGGTATCGTTCTTTGTCATCTCTTTTGTGACAAATATCCTTGGTCCGATAATGCCTACAGCAACCACAGATTTGCATCTGAGCCTTGCTCAGGCCGGGATCCTTCCTTTTGCGTTCTTTATCGCATACATAATTTCTATCCCGGCAGGTTATATGCTGGAAAAATACGGAGCTAAGTTTGTCATAATTCTGGCTTTTGTCATCGGGACAATCGGATCGCTGATCTTTTCCATTCATCCGAATTACCTGACTTATCTTGCAGGATTGTTTATTGTCGGCGCATGCGTCGCTATGCTGCAAACAGCTTTCTGGCCTTTGCTCAGGACTGCAGGCGGTGAGGAGCACTATTCATTTAACTCCGTTTTGACCCAGATATTTTTTGGGGCTGCTTCCTTTCTGAGCCCGCTTGTCTATTCATATCTGGTGATGAACCTTCCACAAAATGCCAACGCTAATTTCTTCCTCCTGAGTATGTCGAAACTCGTCCCTGCAAGTTTATCCTGGGTATCTATTTACTGGCTGAATGCTCTAGTGATGATTGTCATGATCATCATAATCGCTTTTATAAAATTTCCTAAGATTGAACTTACCGAAACAGAAAGAGTTGAAGGGTTCGGCACAGTATTAAAACTCCTGGAAAATAAGGTCGTTATTCTTTACTTCTTCGGTATTTTTTGCTATGTCGGGATGGAGCAGGGAATCAGTGTATGGATGTCAAAATTCCTTCAGGATTATCATGGGTTTAATGCCAATACCACGGGAGCTCAGGCCGTGGCTCTTTTCTGGGCTATGCAAAGCGTAGGCAGTCTTTTAGGTATTGTATTGCTCAAACTTTTTGATGTCAAAAAAATACTGACAGTGTTTTTAATAGCGCAGTTGATTGCTCTGAGTTTGGCTTTGTTTGGGGCGCCGCAAGTCTCATTGGTCTCTTTTGTCGTATGCGGTTTCTTAACATCTGTTATGTATGGAAGCGTATTTTCGCTTGGGATGAATTCTCTGAAATCTCATCACGGTTCAGTTTCAGGTATTTTCTGCACAGGGATTATCGGAGGAGCTATTGTGCCTTTGCTAGTCGGAGCTTTGGGAAATATGACAAGTTTGCGCGTGGGAATGTGCCTTGTTTATATTACAATCCTTTTTATGCTGTATATATCCATGACAGCCAAACCATTTGTAAATAACAAGACTATTTTTGATAAGAACTAAGGTGTCAAGCATGTCTTGCTGATGAAGATATTACGCTGATGTATTTTAAGATTACTGTGATATTAGACGGCCTATAGAGAAGACCTTGAAGTATGTTCTTGGGTGCTTTTCATTTGATTGGCAACTCCACTTGACAGCACTGTTTTCATCATAGTATAGATGAATTTCACCAGAGCCTACTCCGCTTCTTGCTCTTGCTATGTCCTTTTCTCCTGACACATATGTGGGCGGTACCGTGTCTGGAACCTTCTGAATCAGCATTCTTTTCTCTGAGTTGACCTGTGAATCTTTAAAACGGCTGACATTGGTTGAATCAATAATGCTGACACAGTAGTAATCATTTGTCAGTACAGGTTTTGAAGCAATAATCATTATATGCCCGCCAGATGGTTCCTCTTTCCAGGCAAGAATATCACCTGGTTCAGCTTGCATGAGATCATTCGGAGAAGAGTCGGATGTCGTTATTGTTTTCCAATACTTTGTTGGTGTATTTTTGTGCTCCTGGAAAAAAACTGCATAGTCACCTGCGGAACGCCATGGTTTGTTGTCTTTAGCGATAGGCAACTCTAGATATGCTTCCGGCGAGACCTGGCAAAGAATAAAGTTTGCGAAACCGTCGCAATCCGTTTGCGATAAATACAGTGTGCTAGTATTGCCATCGCTCATTGTGTGTGTGATTGTCCCGATGCAAGGGAAAAGACGAACAAGCCCATTATAATGAACAGGTTTGTTCGAAGGTATATAGTTAGGGAAATTTGGGGCGATATCTTTTACAGCGTATCCTTTTTTCAAAGCGATATGCTTGACTGGAGGAAATTCTTTATCTCGCAACTTCCCATTTTGCACGAGAGCGATACCTCTCTTTGTCGAACCGCCATAGGCATAAAACATATCATATTGATTATGGTAGCAGTTATCCTCGATGTTCTTAAGAAACTCTGCAGTTACCTGATACATATGCATCCCGGGAGTTGTCTCTTCTTGTCTCTTGGCATTATCCATTTGCCGGACAGAGTCTTCCGCTTTCAATACAATAGAGAAAGCGAAAACGAAGCACGCCGCCACTGGAATTATTTTATTTCTGGAAATGAATGTGAGATTCATATTAAAAACAGTCCTCTTATTGAATTAAATATACCAGCAAGACTATAATATTTGATTATGAAGAAAATTCTATATATCTTATTCCTTTCAGTCATTATAAGTTGCGGATACGCTGAAGATATTTCATCGCCAAATAAATCTGCATCCACAGCTGCTGTATTGTCTGAGAATTGGGGAAGCTGGACAGATAATAAAGAGACCATTTCTCTGACAGAGCTCCAAAGAAAATTATCTGACACTCAAATTACAGGTAAAAATGCCGCAGCTCTTGTAGCTCTTGCGAAATGTTTGAATATCAGCAAAAAGCAATCTATTACAAAAAATGAGACGCTTAAAATTATTGACAGCAAGTTTTATAAGATTAAATATGATGCCGCTTCAGAGGCGGTTGAAGCAATCAACAGAAATCTGTTTGCAAGCGGTAAACCGGATTTCGGCAAACTTCAGCAGGGACCTGCGGGTGATTGTTACTTTTTTTCGGGAACTGGATGGATAGCCAAAAACCGTCCTGATGTCATTATCAACGCTATCCATAAAACGGAAGATAATAAATACCATGTCCGCTTCCCTGATGGAGAAAGCGTAGTCATTGAGCCTCCTAGTGATGCAGAATTGATCTATGTCAACTCGGTTTCTACATTAAGCGATGGTTTATGGATGGGGATACTTCAAAAAGCGCTGGGTGCAAGGAGAGAATCTGGCAAAGCGGCAACTGATGATATTCTGGATATTAATTCTGGTACAGCAAAATCTGCTGTTCATATGTGGACTGGTCATAACTTTAACCGCTATGTTTTAAAAAGAAGTAAAGAGAATGTAGTTCGAAGAGAGTTAATCTTTATGCAGGAGCACAAACTCATGGCTGAAGCAGCTACGGATAATCATAGTGGTAAACTTCCTGATGACCATGATTATGCGGTTCTTGGTTTCGACAAGGAAACAGACACTCTTACTTTATGGAACCCCTGGGGCATTGATGTAAATATAAAAGGAGAATCAGGGCCTCAAAATGGGTATGAACAGAAGAAAGGAATATTTACGATTAAACTCAGCGACTTTAAGAGATTTTTTTTCACTCTTGTCATCGAAAAAAATTAATCTGATATGCTTATGCCATTTCCGAGAAAGGCTTTGATTCTTTTTACTGTCGGGATTGCTGTTTTTGCAATGTCAATCCTGACGAACTTATCGGGGACAGTTCTTCCATTTGCGAAAGATTCTATGAATCTATCCCTGTCCATGGCAGGGATTTTGCCTTTTGCTTTTTTTATTGCTTATGCGGTAATGTCAATTCCTGCAGGCTGTATTCACGAGAGGCACAGTGCAAGAAGCATGATAATAACAGCATTTTGTTTTACAGCTTTAGCCACTCTTTCTTTTATTGTCTTGCCATCTTATGGAGTTTTTCTGGCATCGCTTTTTATTGCAGGGGCAGGGATGTCAGTCGTGCAGGTGGTGATAAATCCTTTGGTTCGTAATGTTGGCGGTGAAGAATATTTCTCTTTTTATCTTATCTTCGGACAACTTGTTTATGGTGCAGGTTCGATACTTAGTCCATTGATATTCTCTTACCTGATAACCCGTTTGAATGCTGGAAATTTATCAAATCCCATAATAGCCTTGATCAGGGTTTTGACTCCGCCAACGATGCCATGGATTTCAATATATTGGGTTTGCATGATTGCCTGTATCTTTGTTCTTTTGCTTTTATTCCTAATCAAATTTCCGAAGATGGAAATGAACAGTGAAGATAAAATAGGCGGCCTGAAAGTGCTAGTTAAATTGCTGAAAGATCGAAAGGTATGGCTTTTTTTCTTCGGGATTTTCGCTTACGCAGGAGTAGAGCAGGGGGTGTCTAACTGGATGACGAAATTCCTTGAGACTTACCATGGACTTAATCCTGAAACTAGCGGTGCTGTTATTCTTTCAAGGTTCTGGCTCTGCATAAGCCTGGGTGGAGGTTTGGGAGTAATCTTAATCCTCTTAATGAGTGTGAAGAAGATGCTTGGCATATTTGCGCTGATTGCAATGATACTTCTTGGTTTGTCTCTTTTCGGGAGCGCTGACATAGTAATTTATACATTTCCTCTTTGCGGGCTTTTCTTTGCGATAATGTATCCAAGCATTCTTTCGCTGGGTATGAATTCTATTCTTGAACACCATGGGGCATTGTCCGGGATTTTATGTACGGGAATATGCGGAGCGGCTGTCATCTCGCTCTTGATCGGATTTCTTGGGGACTTGATCGGTCTGAAATTAGCAATGAGCATAATCTTTGTGCCTTTGTTTTATGTCCTCTTTATTTCTATCTGGGCTAAGCCTATCATTAAGAATAAAAAATTTTTTTAAATTTTTAGTTAAAGTCGGAGAGAAGAAAAGTGGACAAAGAACTGAAAGTCGTCGGAGTGGATTTGGGAGGGACGAAAGTCAATGCAGGTCTTGTTATTGGCTCGAGCGTCAGGAAATCATTCAAGTCTATACTTTCATTTAATGACACATCAACTTCAGTAGATGTGGTGATATCCAATATTTCGGATGCGATCGGGAGAGTTTTTGAGGATGGAGTAGAAGGGATTGGAATCGGAGTTCCGAGCATAGTTAACAGAAAAGAAGGTACAATCTATGATGCTCAGAATATTACATCATGGAAAGAGGTTGCTTTGGGCCCGATTCTTCAGAAGAAATTTGGCGTGCCGGTGTTCCTTGATAACGATGCAAACTGTTTTGCAATAGGTG
The DNA here is from genome assembly GCA_037127655.1 of Lentisphaerota bacterium. Lineage (GTDB taxonomy): Bacteria > Verrucomicrobiota > Lentisphaeria > Victivallales > GWF2-38-69 > GWF2-38-69. The sequence continues at coordinate 14,014 of JBAXXY010000029.1, read as the reverse complement.
AGAGATTTTATGGCAAGGGACAGAAATACGAGAACTTTGTAGGGCTGACTATTGGTACGGGGCTTGGTGGAGGAATCATTAACGGTGGATATTTATTGAAAGACGAAAACTGTATGTCAGGAGAATTTGGCGAACTTTACTACCTTGATTCTAAGGCTGAGGACTATTGCAGCGGACACTTTTTCAGAGAGAAATACCATTTGGACGGAGCTGATCTATACAAAAACGCCGAGAATGGCGATAAAGAAGCTCTTAAAATCTTTGCTGAGTTTGGCTATCATCTCGGACGAGTCATTAAGATGATAATTACGAGCATTGATCCTCAGGCGATTGTCATCGGCGGTTCTATAGTTGGTTCAAGAAAATTCTTTGAAACATCAATGCGAGCCGAGATAAAGAAATTTACTTATGCCAGAGCTTCTGAGAAATTGATTATCGAATTTTCTGAAAACGCAGTGGATGCGCCCGTGCTTGGAGCGGCGGCTGTTTGCATGAATAACCTTAAATTGTAGGACGGTTAGATGAGCGACATCCTGAAATCATACCGTAAAGTTAAGAAACTGCCTGACTTTCTTTTTGTCATCCTTGCTTTGATCATGCGTTCTATTAAGTTCTTCCTAATGAGAACCAAGACTGTTGATCCTCATGGCTGCATAAAAATGGATAAACTTCCATATATAACAGTAACCTGGCACAATAGGCTTCTTTTCTACCCTCTGATGTTTGAGAGAAAGTATCGGTTAAGAACTCACGCAATGATCAGTCCGTCAAGAGATGGGCAATATATCGCAGATTTGGCCAAACAATTTGGAGTTATGAGCGTAAGGGGTTCGTCAAGAAAACGCGCTGCAGGCGTCTTGAATGAAGCGCTGAGCGTCTTGAAGAAAGGTAATAATATCAGCATGACTCCAGACGGTCCAAGAGGTCCCAAATACAAACTGAGCATGGGACCGATAATACTTGCATCATTGACAGGCTATCCAATTTTACCAGTTAGTGTAAATGCTTCAAGATATTGGCAGTTAAAAAGCTGGGATAATTTTCAGATTCCAAAGCCATTTTCAAAACTGCATTTAGTCGCAGGCGACAGCATCCAAATTCCGCCCGATCTTTCTGATGCTGAAAAAGAAAAGTGGCGTAAATTTGTGGAAGAAAAACTTAATGAAGTCAGCGACATCAGGAAATAGTTAATAGTTGATGGTTGTTAGTTCTTAGAAATTACGGAAGCCGAAATCATAAATCTGAAATCCAACTTATTGAATCCGAATAAATTGTTTACTATAATTACGCTAAAAATAAGGAGTTCTTGCTTATGAAAACTTTTCTTAGTTCTTTCCTGGTCCTGTTTACTATGTTTATATCTATTAGTTCTAATGCCCTGGATTTCACTGGGACTGACGGAACGGTCTATAAGGATGCATCGGTACTGAAAGTAATGCCGGATGGTTTGGTGATAAGTTATGTCGATGCGAACGGATTTGAAGATATTAAGCACATAAACATAATCCAGCTCCCCGATGCTATTAAAAAAGAGTATAACCTAAGCGCACAGACAGCCACAGCTTTTGATACCCAAAGATCAGAGGAAATCAGCGCAATCGATGCTCAAAAAGCAAAAGATACTAAAGCGTATTATGCGGAACAAAAGAAAGAAGTTGAGAACTTCACAAAAATTACAGATTATCTCAGAGCAAATGAGGTGGAAATAACATTCAATTCCATAAATCAGTCAGATATTGGAAGCATCGGGTATGCTTACAGATCGGATGATTATGACAAGGAGGCTCCGTTTGGTTTAATTTGCCTTCTAGGAAAATCTGTTGAGCCAGATCAGGAATGGGTTGGTAAAGTTTATCCCCTGAATAAAAACACTACATATCAGACCCCTTCATTTCAACCTACGAATATCTCTAATTTACAGAGCCAAGAGGCTGCATTGCAGAAAACTACAACTATTCCGTCTGTGGAAAAACAGAAAGTACCCTGCTATGCAGATTATCAGACAGCTTTGAATTATTTCAGCAATCATCCTGAAGCGATAGGTAAGTAAGGCTATGAGTGAAAATCCGATAAGAGAAGTATTAAGATTTGCAGTCGAACAAAAGGCATCTGACATTCATATAAAAACTGGCGCTCCAGTCACATTGAGGGTGAGTGGAAATCTTGTAGAGTGCGATTTTATCACAGATGAGAAATGCCTTTTAGAAATGCTCTCGATGATGCTTACAGATGACCAGAGAAAGAAATATAATAATGTCGGTGATGTGGATCTATCCTATGTGGAGCCTGAAATAGGCAGATTCAGGGTAAATATTCACAAACAGAGAGGCTCGGCTACTCTTGCATTGAGACATGTTAAATCTAAAATTCTTGACTTTAAGTCGCTTGGATTGCCGCCGCAGATAGACAAAATAGCTCAATTTGAGCGAGGAATAGTATTTGTCACAGGCACAACTGGTTCAGGTAAATCCACCACTCTAGCATCAATTATTGACTACATAAATCAAAACAAGAAAATGCACATAATTACTATCGAAGACCCGATAGAATACGAATTCAAAGACAAGGAATCCTTTATCGAACAAAGGGAAGTCGGGCTTGACACTGTTTCATTCGAGAGCGCTTTTATCCATAGTTTGAGGCAGGATCCTGACATAATAGTAGTAGGAGAAATGCGTTCCAAAGATAGTTTTGAAGCCGCGCTAAAAGCGGCCGATACAGGGCATCTGGTTTTTTCCACTCTTCACACTAGGAATGCGCCCCAGAGCATAAACCGTATCCTGGATTTTTATGATTCATCCGAACATCTGGCTTTGAGGCAGTCTCTATCTGCAAGTCTGGCGGGAATAGTATCCCAAAGGCTCCTGACCAATGCTCAGGGAAATGGAGTGGTACCATCAGTGGAAATAATGTACAACACTCCTATTATCCAGTCGCTTCTCAGAGAAAATAAACTGGACAAACTTGCCGCTGCCATTGAAGGAAGCAGGGAAGATGGAATGCAGTCATTCAATCAGTCACTTGTTGATCTCGTTAATAAAGGATTGATATCTGAAGAAGAAGCTCTTAAGAATTCAGACAACGCTGAGTCGCTCAAGATGAACTTCAAGGGTGTATTTCTTGGTCTTGAAAATAAGATACTTAGCTAAGATTGAGAAATTGCCTGAATGCAGTCTTGGCGATATACTTGCAGATAAATAGACAAAAACTTTAATGACATAATCTAGAGGAAATTAAGTGAGAGATTACTGTGATATTGACTTGGAACACATGCTTGAATTTGCAGAAGATCTGGCCGTTAAAGCCGGCCATCTGATTAAAGAATTACGCGGCGGAAAACTGGAGTTCAACTACAAAAGCGGTTCGGAACTTGTTACTTCTGCCGACCTCAAATCTGATGAACTTATAAGGAGAGAACTAACTGCGCAATATCCAGATATTCCGATTTATTCAGAAGAATCGCATAAAGGCAAAACTGACTTTTACGGCCCTCTCTGGATTGTTGATCCGATAGACGGGACAGTTAACTATGCCCACGGACATTTTAATGTGTCCATATCCATCGGTTTTGCATACAATGGAGAACTCAAATTAGGAGTAGTTTACTGCCCGTTTTTATATGAGAAATTCAGCGCTCTTGTCGGCCATGGAGCCTTTCTTAATGGTGACAGGATTTACTGCAATCAGATAGATGATTTAAGCAAGTCCATTATAGCTACAGGTTTTCCTTATGATAAAAAGAAAAGGCCTGCGTTGATGGATAATGTCAGGAAGATATTGGATAACTGTCAGGATATAAGAAGGCTGGCATCTGCGGCTATTGACATATGTTGGGTGGCTTGCGGTAGGCTTGAGGGATACTTTGAGACAGTGAGTTTATGGGACATGGCGGCTGGTTTCGTGATAGCAAAAGAGGCTGGTGCAGCTATTTCAAATTATGGGCCGGATAATCCAGATATGCCCAAAGAGTTTAATTGCGAATGTATGCTTGTATCAAACCAGAAACTGCATCGCAAGCTTAAAGACATATTGTATTTAAAATAATAATCTTCGCCAATTTAAAATATAATTATATGAGATTACACTAAGATAAGCGTAATCCTTACCAGGTTTAAGAATCATTATAAAAAGGGGGAGTTCAAATGGTAGATGATAACAACCATAGTTTTTGGAGCGAACTAAAAGAAAATAAATTTTCATGGCTTCTTCTTTTTGTCGTCGTCATCATAATATTTTTTGTCAATCTCGGCGCGGGAGGACTTCCATCGGCCCAGGAAGGGAGGGCTGGAATTGTCGCCAGGAACATGCTCGAAACAGGTAATTGGGAGCATATAGTCTATTATGGCGCCATAACCACAGAGAAGCCTATTTTGTGCTACTGGTTCTATGCTCTCTCCGGGCTGATTCTTGGCGGCATAAATGAATTTAGCGTAAGAGTTCCGTCAGCCCTAGCTGCCATAATTACAGTTATAATTTCCTGCCATATGGCTTTTAGGATTTATGGTAGGAAAACTGCTATCTTAAGCGGTTATATCCTAAGCACAATGACGCTTTTTGTCAATCTTGGACATATTGCGAGAATTGATATAGTTTTATGTGCATTTTATACCGCCTTGATGTCCCTTATGTATTTTGGGTATTTCAAGGATTTTAAGGCTAACAAACTTCTTTATATCTTCTACCCTCTGCTTGGATTGAGCATCCTTGTTAAAGGGCCGCTTTCTGCAGGCCTCATAGGAATAACGGTTATTCTAATAGTCGCCATTAAGAGAAATCCAAAAATTATCTGGGATATGAAGCCCATATACGGTGTAATTGTTGTGTTGCTGATTGCAGCCCCATGGTTCATCATCGAAAACATGAGAACAAATGGAGCTTTCTCCTGGGATTTTTTCGTAAATCAAAATATTTCAAGATTTACTGGTATTGATATGACATACAGGGACGGCAAAAGAGGCCCTATATTTTTCTATCTCCCTAAACTCTTTGTGAGCGCTCTCCCGTGGGCAATATTTATACCCTTTGCCCTAGTCAATTACTTTAAAAAGTTAAAAAAACTAAAATGGTCGACATACTACTTAGTTATTTGGTTTTTCGTCGTCTTTATATTTTTTACATTAGCTGCTATTAAAAGAGGTGATTACATTGTTCCTCTGCTTCCTGCTCTGGCTATTTTGATTGGCAGATATATTGACCTGCTGATTGTAAAGGCTCCTACTCTATCTAAGAAGTGGGTTCCTTTTTTTGCTGGACTAATTGTTCTTTTTGCTGCAGCTTTAATTTTTGTAAAACTTGGTGTCTTGCGCTATTTAGGCGTGCTTGGTTCTGAAGATAATCTTAAATTCGTGGCTAGGCGAGATGGTAGAGCGATGATTGCTATAAGCGACTTAGTAAATGAAAATTTTATCTTTGTTATCATCGGTGTATTTATTATCTTGGGCTTATTTTACTACTTCTGCAAACTCCTTGAGAAAGGCAGTATAAACAGGGTAATTAACATTGTGATAGCTTTAAGTTTTATTGGAGTAGTTATTTATTATGTTTACATTCTTCCTATAGAATGTAAATACGATACGGTAAAATTCTTCTGCGCCGATGCTGATAAAATCATTCCTAAAGACGCCCGGGTATTTATAGGAAATGATGAAGAAACAATCTACTATTTAGGAAGAGCTTATGATGTAAACGGGCCTTTATATGATGAGAACCATACTCTAAACTACAAATACTGGGTTGAAGAACCTAAGGTTTATGACAGAAGTCCTCAATGGCTAAAAGATATGTTTGTACTCAAAATTCAAACAATTCCTAATCACAATAATGCCTATGCTTTATATGTGGCTAAATAACCAGATTAAACCGATGGGTTTCTTTATCGTCAAATAACAAAATTTAGTCGAATTTTCCAAACATCAATCTATTCTGATAGGCTTCGTTTGTAGCCTTTACCGGGAAGTTTTCTTGAAATTCACCTCTCATGAATGTAGCAACTCCGCCTTTACCGGTTTGTTCCTCTATCAGTGCATTGAGCCCATTTTTACCCTTAATGAGTCTGTACTTATATTGAGGAAGGTCTGTTGCGTATTCGAGTTCGCCTGGATTGTCCCAAAGATAAATATCAGATCTTTTAAGATACCATGCGACAGCGTGCATCATATTCATATGAGCCAGAATAAGAGTATCTGGGGATATGTATTTTGAAGCATCAGTAACAAACTGACCCTGAGCTATTTCTGTAGTAACCATATCCGGAGTGACTTCCGGTCTGATTAACATTACAAAGAGAGGAGCGATTGCAAAAAGGATGAGTTTACTCATTGTTGAGTGCGCTTTAGATGATGAACGGTAAAGGTAAGCCATGAGAAGGACTCCAAAAATAGCAAAGAGCATTCCGGCTAAAGATGTATAGATTAGAGGAATAGAAGAGATGAAGTATGCTAGAATCTGATAAATAACAAGACCGATAACAGCAATGACAAATATATAGCTAAGCACTCTATTTGTGATATTAAAAATCTTGTCCTTTCCGTCAAACTCCAAAGCCCAATAAATACCGTAAGCTGTCAGTATGGATAGAGCAGGCAGGCATGGAAGAATATATGTGGCAAGTTTGCCGCTGGATGCAGAGAAGAAGATGAATGGGAAGAGAACCCAGCATGCAAGGTAACGGAATAAAGGCTTTTTGAAAGCATATTTTCTTTTGAATCCTGTTATTGCAGTAGGAAGGTGGAAAGCCCACGGGAGCATGCCTCCAATAATTATCGGAATGAAAAACCAGAATGGCTGAGTGTGGAACTGTGTCTTATCTACGCTTGCTCTGAAAAATCTGTCGTAGTGCTCTACGAAGAAGAAGTACCGCCAGAAGTCAGGCGCCTGTTTGTTGATGGCCAATGCCCAAGGAAGCGAAACCAGAACAGCGAAGATTATTGGAACCCACGCCATAGTAAAGAGTTTTTTCCAGTCTTTCTGCCATATCAGGAACGGAGCAATTGCTATAGCCATAACAGCAAAAGCGATGAACCCTTTTGTCATAAATGCGCATCCTGTGAAGATGCCGCATATAGCTAACCAACCATTCAGAGAGAGTTTGCTATTGGCGCTGTATCCAAAGTAAAAGGTTATGAGTGCGCCAGATATAAATAATGTCGTTTGTGAATCAAGAACAGAGAAAGTCCCCACACCGTAAATAAGCCCGAATCCAAGATAAACTAGAGCGCTTAATGGAGCGAGAACCTTGTCTTCTGCGAATCTTTTGACAAAGAAAAAAATCAATAGAGCCGTTAATCCAGCCGATAGCGCCGAAGCAAAACGAACAGCAAAATTATTGTAGCCAAAAATGATTTCTGAAAGAGCATTCATCCAGTAACCCATGATCGGTTTCTCAAAGTAATCCATCCCAAGCAATTTAGGGACAACCCAATTGCCGCTTGCTATCATCTCTCTGGCTATCTCGGCATATCGAGTTTCATCAGGGGTTATCAAGGGCATATTGGACCCAAGCGGGATTATGTATGCCAGGATGTAATAAATTAAAGCTGTGAAAAAAGTAACTGTGACAAATTTTCTGCTGCCAGACATTAAGAGCTCCTTATAAAGTTTTTCTGTTGTATTTATAGTAGGCCGAACATGTGCCTTCTGAACTTACCATACATGGCCCTACCGGGTTAATTGGATTGCATGCTTTAGCGAATAGTGGGCACTCGAAGGGTTTGATTTTTCCCTTGAGGACATCTCCGCACTTGCACATCTTATCAGGCTTGCCTGGGTTTACATTGATCTTAAATTTTTTTGAGGCGTCAAAGGCTGAATACTCCTCTTTTAATTCTAGTCCGCTCTTCGGAATGACTCCTATTCCTCTCCATGACGCATCGCATTCCTTCAGATATTTCTTGAATAGATTCTGAGCTATCAGGTTGCCTTGTTTTTTTACTACTCTTTCATAGTCATTTTCTACAAAAGCTTTGCCAGATACGATCTGTTTTAAAATAGAGTTTATTCCAAGAAGGATTTCCACAGGTTCAAAACTGGCTATTACACAAGGAATATTGTATTTGTGAGCGATTGGTTCGTAAGCTGTAGATCCTATGATAGCGCTTACATGAGCAGGGCAGAGAAAGGCATCTATTTTGAGTTCAGGATCAGAAGTTAGAACATCCAAAGCAGGAGGAACGAGCTTAAAAGCCGTCAGTATCGAAATATTTTTCAGCTCTTCTTGAATAGCTGAATCTAGCATGCAGACTATCGGAGCCATGGTTGTCTCAAAGCCGATAGCAAGAAAGGCAAACTCTTTATCGGGATTATCTCTGGCTTTGTCCAGAAGGGACAGTGGTGAGTAGCAAACCTCTATTTTACATCCTTCAGAGCGGCATTTTGCAAGGTTTTTCTTCGAACCAGGGACATTAATCATATCTCCGAATGTAGCAACTGTAATGCCTTTTTCTGCAATCTCTATCGAAGCATCTATATATCCGGCATCAGTAACGCAAACAGGGCATCCAGGTCCGCTTATAAGAGAGATATTATCTGGAAGGAGTTCTCTTATGCCGAAACGCGATATTGCCATCGTATGGCTACCGCATACTTCCATGATGTTAATGGACAAATTCCTCTCTGAAAGGATGGCGGAGTTTTTGCCAATTTCTTTCGTCAGATAAGATGCGGCTTCGCTGTTTCTGTATTCGTCAATATATTTCATTGCTTGGCTTAATGTGCAAAAATGTTGAGTTCAGCAAGTTCTTTGAAGAGTTCTATTCTTTTGTCGGCTTCCTGCTGATCTATTCTCTCGATTGCATAACCAGCATGAATGACTACGAAATCACCTACAGCCGGGTTTTCAATCAAAGCTATGCTTACTCTTGTTTTTGCTCCGTCAGATTCGACGACCGCGATATTTTTATCTTTGATTTCAGATATTCTCATAGGTACAGCTAGGCACATTTAATCACCAACAATTATTTAGATTTTTAGTTTTGACGAAGTATAAAGTTAATGGCACTATTTTTAAAGCATAAAATTGTGGTTTTGCATGGAAACCTGATTATTCGATATATTTATTTATGTGTTCTTCGTGAAGGAATATTTTCATAACTTTGTACTTAAGATGAGGGTAGGGGAGCTTAGAAAAAATCAAGAGATAAATCAGTAAGGCGCCGCCGCAGAAGACAATACTCACTACAAATAGCCCCATAATAGGATTTGCAAAGTGCGTGGCCCAAGTGGCGCAGAAGGCCGCAAAAATGCATTGTGCCGCATTCAGAGTTCCTAAGGCAAGTCCGCCACTTTTCTTAAACTGGTTCATTGCTACGATTTGGACAAGAGACAAGATAAAACCAAGTCCGAAACGCATAAAGACCGCGCCGGTGATTATGAAAATAGAAATCATAGTTTTGCTGAAGTTAAAAAGAGTAAATATTAGCAGAACTGCGCCGATAAAATTAAGGATGCAACCGTAGAGAATAATTGTGTGTTTATTCATATCCATGTTGTTCATCGCTCTCATCAGGAGGTTTGAAACAAGGTAGAGCGCTGCCAAAATCAAGAATATCAGAGAGTAACTCATCCCCGAAAATCCGAGATGATTTATAAAGATAAAACTCGATATGGTTATGAATGCGAAATATCCGCCGTATGCAAGACTTGAGACTAGAACACAAGCGTTAAACTCCCTATTGAAAAAAAATAGGAAAATGGAACCAACTGTGGTAAGGGGATGCTGAAAGTCTTTCCTGACTTTGAGAGTTTCCTTTAAATCTTTGCTTATTCCGATAAAGACCAAGGCCTGAAGAACGAAGATAACTACAAAACAAACTCGCCATGAGAAGTGCTCGGCAATAAATGCGCCTAGAATAGGAGCTACTGCAGGCGAGATAACAAACGCTGTGAAAATTATGGCATTGATATTGATTTGCTCTTTTTCATCAAACAAATCTTTGATTATCTGTCTGGTTATTACTGAGAAAAATCCGCCTGCGATTCCCTGAAGGATTCTCAATAATATGAAGGTGTGAATGGTCGGGGCGAAAACTAAAAGACCAGTTGCTACAAGGAATAATATATTTGCATATTTGAGAGTGATCTTCCGTCCGAAATGGTCACTGAAAGAAGCCGCCGCAAGTCCGCTTATGGCAAAAGCCAAGATGTAAACGCTTACCGTCAGTCCTGCCATTACACTGGTTGTTTTAAATGTCTTAACGATAAGTGGTAGCGAAGGAATGTAAATATCTGTAGCCATACCTGCAAAAAGGAGGATGGATGCCAGAAGCATTATAAGTTTGTTTTTTTTTGAGAGTTTCATTGTGATATTTTCTGTTTGGTTAAACTAAATTAAGTATATTCTACTTTGATCTAATATTCAAAGATTAGTTGATTTCCCGATATAGAAGTTTTTTTATAACTTCAAGAATAATTATCATGATAAATCCGCAAATCAGGCAAACTATCCAGTCTATGAGCGTTAAAGGAATTACATTGAAGAAAGGGCTTAGTTGAGGGATATAGACTACGCAGAACTGAAGGATAATAATTATGATAATCATAGACATCAGGACTCTGTTTCCTTTGAAGCGGTATGAGAAGAAACTATCAGTGTTGGATCTAACTCCGAGCGCCTGACCTATTTGTATAAATGCTATGGAATTAAAAAGCATAGTCTCCCACTTTGCAGGACTAGTCAATAAGTAAAAATATCCCACTATCAGCGCAAGAAGCCCGACTGATAAACCCACAATAAGAGTTTGAGCTAAAGCTCCATCAGAAAAAATGGATGATCCAGCTTTTCTGGGATGTTTTTTCATCACTCCTGATTCTGACTTTTCAACACCAAGACCGATGCCCAAAAGACCGTCTGTCAACAAGTTTAACCATAAGAGTTGAATAGGAAAAAGCGCTATAGCCACACCGAATACCGGAGCAGATAGCATTACAATTACTTTGCCGATATTGCCGCCTACGGAGAAGCAAATATATCTCTTGATGTTGTCATAGATGATTCGTCCTTGCTCTACGGCATTGACGATTGTCGAGAAATTGTCATCAAGGAGGATCATCTTGGATGCTTCTTTGGAGACATCTGTTCCTGTGATGCCCATGGCTATGCCGATGTCAGCTTTCTTTAGAGCGGGTGAGTCATTAACACCATCTCCTGTCATGGCTACTATACATGAATGAGACTGGAGGACTTCGACTATTTTGAGTTTGTCTTTCGGAGATACTCTGGCAAAGACGCAGGTCTTTAATATTGTTTTATCTAGCTCTTCGCCTTTTAGAGATTCAAGTTTTTCTCCTGTTATAACTTCTGGATTATCGGCGATGCCTATTTTTTGGGCTATAGATTTGGCGGTCAGCGGATGATCTCCAGTTATCATAATTGTCCTTATTCCGGCCGATTTACATGTCTCGATAGCTATTTTGGCTTCAGGTCTCGGCGGATCAATCATGCCGAATAAACCTACAAAAACGAGGTTTGTCTCTGATGGCTTATCTGCTTTTTCGTAAGTTTTGAAGGCTCCGCCAAGAACTCTTACGGCATTGGAAGATAGCGCATTATTTGCAGACAGAATTTTTTCTTTTTCTGTATTTGTAAGAGGTTTAATTCCTTCTGAAGATAAGTATCTGTCGCAGATGGAAATAAGACCATCTACAGAACCCTTTGTAAAGGCGACAAAGTCTCCGTCTTTAAATAACTCTTTAAAGGTTGAATTGCTCGCCCCTTTGTGCAATGTACTCATTCTCTTTCGCTCAGAATCAAAAGGGATTTCATCTATTCTTTTGAAAGATGAAAGAACCTTCTCTATATCAAAACCAAGTTTGTCAGCGCCATTCAAAATAGCTGTTTCTGTAGGATCTCCGACAGACTCTTTTGTATCGTCTTTCTTTATGATTTTTCCATCATTGCAGAGAATTCCGCAGAGCAATAGAGCCTTCAATGGGGTTGAAAGTTCATCTAGCTTTTGAGATGTTTGATTTAATTCAAATGAAGCATCTGATGATGAGATATTGGTGAGAGTCATCTTGTTTTCTGTAAGCGTGCCGGTTTTGTCAGAACAAATCACATTAACTGAACCGAGAGTTTCCACGGCCGAGAGTTTTCTGATGAGAGCTTTTCGTCTGAGCATCTTCTGCGCGCCAATGGCAAGAGTGATGGTTATAACTGCCGGCAATCCTTCTGGAATTACAGCTACAGCGACGCTCACGCCGCTCATCAATAGATCTTTAAGTTTGCCCCCGTTCAGATAACCTACAAGTATTACGACTAATGCGCAGATTACTCCAAGTATAGCGAGGTTTTTACCGACCTTGTCCAATTGCTTTTGCAAAGGGGTCATGCTTTCTTTGACATTCTGAATCATGAATGCGATTTTGCCTAGCTCTGTCGCCATTCCAGTACCTGTAACAACGGCTTCTCCTCTTCCATAAGTAGCTACAGTTCCCATGAATAAAGAGTTTTTTCTGTCTCCGATAGGCAAGTTGTCTTTGTCTAATGCCGCCTCTGATTTTTCGACAGCTTCATTCTCGCCAGTCAGCATTGATTCCTGAACTTTGAGGTTATGTGCTTCGATGATACGACAGTCAGCTGGAATAATGTTTCCTGCTTCAAGAATGACGATGTCACCCGAGACTAGTTCTGTAGCTGAAATTTCTTGCTGAGTTCCTTCAATTCGTACTCGTACTCTCGGGGTAGAAAGTTTTTTAAGCGACTGCATTGCTTTCTCGGCTCTGTATTCCTGAACAAATCCGAGAATTACAAAAAGTATTACAATGGCAAATATAGCGAACATTTCTTTGTCATCGCCTAGAAGTCCTGCAACGGCTCCGGCTATGATAAGAAGTACAACCATTGTGCTGAGTATCTGGTCAAGAATTATTCTGCCGGGACCTCGTCCACCTTTTTCTTCGAGTTCGTTCTTTCCGTATTTCTTGAGTCTAACAATTCTTTTATTTGCTGAAAGACCATTTTTGGAGCTTTCAAGCATATTAAGAGTTTCTTCAGTCGAAATTGTATGAAATTGTTTATCGTTCATTGTTCCTCGTAATTACTATTGCCAGTTGCCTATTGCCGATGTTATTGGGATTGTACCCTTTGCCAGTTATGTAAATATTTTATCTTAAAAAAAGTCTCAAAATCTATCATATTATTCTATTATGAAATTGTACGAGAAATATCTCTCCTAAACTAATATGGATGTCTTCTTTAGTGCGGACGAATCCAATTCATGAAGTAGCGTCGGTTGAAATCTACTTAAGCAGCTTGCCGTTTTCCCAGATTTCATATTCAGAAAGATCTATATAATCATTCCAGGAAATGCCGTAACCTCCACAGTCAACATGTGCAAGGTTGAACAGATGTTTGTCTTTTAATTCATTAAAGACAGGAAAGCGATTTGTAAGCTGTTTGATATCGTACTGCTTTTTTATTCCATTGGCGAAAGTTGCCACTACAATCATATCGTTGAGGGGCTGCACTGATTTTATTCTTGGAATTCCTTTCATTTTTATTCTAAAGGTTTTACTTCTTTAAATTCCTGGGTTGTCCATATATCCATGAGTTCTTCTTGATGAAGTTGAGCCCACTCTTTAACTAGGTTTCGAGCTTTCAAAGGCAAATCTCCTTCAATCATCTCAAGTGTCTGGATGTTGAATTCACCGACATATTCGCCATAGATTGCATGAAAGTGCGGTGGGTTATGTTCAGATTGTCTGAAAAACATTTTAATGATTAATCCGTAGAATCTTGATATGACAGGCATATTAGCTCCTTAAGTTGTTAAAATAATAGCAGATAATGTTTTAAGTGTCAAGAGTTTTATTGCCAGTTGCCTATTGCCTTCTTTTTACAGCATTAACTGCCAGTATTCTACATCTATCCATTTATTGAATTTATATCCTGTTTCGTTGAGCCTGCCGATGAAATTGAATCCAAACTTTCTGTGCAGAGTTATGCTCTGTTTGTTTGGAACTGCTATAATCCCGATAAGAGAATGAATCCCAATTTGCCTGCATTTATCAATAAGTGCTT
>JBAXXY010000028.1:0-22729 GCA_037127655.1 Lentisphaerota bacterium | reverse complement strand
AGGTTAACTCAATCGAACAAAAGGTGAAGAAAATGAAAAAAACAATTATTTGCTTATTACTACTATCTGCCGCATTACTAATTCAGAGCTGCTCAACTCCTTCATTGCCAGCTGCAGCTAATGTGTCTGCACCGACACCAAGCACTCCTGTAGCTACAAATACGGCTGTTCTAGCGCCGGTTACTCAGACTGTTCTAGCGCCAGTCACACCAGTGCCAGCGACCTCTACGACCGCAAGTCGGACTGTTCCTCAAATAATCAATCTGCAAGATGCTATGCCAGGCCCAATCAATGTAAACAACCAGCAAACTATGAATAATCTTAGTAACGATCCTATGCTAAACACTAATCCTATGATAACAAATAATAATAACAGCGGGCAGTTTAGCGGTTCAGCTGAAGCAAATCTTATCAATGCCGATGGAGCTTCCTTCGAAAATATTGATCAGCAGGTAAGCAAGGATATAAGCTCTTCGAATAGCGCTATTAATTCAGGCAATGCAGGTGTCGCAGATGCATCAAAAATATCCAATGAATTAGGAACTAAGGATATAGAAAATTTATCAGTGCCAAGCCAGGACTAAGATACATCATCAGCTTACTTGCGTTCGGGCTCAATAATAACTTTGCCTCTGACATTACATACAGATCTGATTTCTTCTTCTGTGAAAATTTTAGGGTTTTCAAAGCACTTAAAGTCACCGCCTACTTCATTTGGGCATCCTTCAAGCGTGGTAAGTTTGTTATCAGAGCAAATAAAATTGCCCCCGACTATCTTTGGGCATCCTTCAAGTGTCGTTAGTTTATTATCAGAGCAATCAAAATCACCGCCCACTTCATTAGGGCATCCTTCAAGCGAGGTGAGCTTATTGTCAAAACAAATAAAATAGCCGCCGACTTTTTTAGGACCATCCTTAAGCGATGTAAGGCTGTTACGAGAACACCAGAAATCACCATTGATTTCGCTAGGGCACCCTTCAAGCGAGGTGAGCCCTTTATTACTGCAAATATAATTATCACATACGAGGATGACATTACCTTTGATATTGCACGCAGCTCTAATTTCTTCTTCGGTAAAAGCCCTTGTATTATTCCAAACGGTAAAGTCGCCGCCTACTTCAGCCGGGCAGCCATCAAGTGAAGCTAGGTTGTTCCCCGCACAGTCAAAATTGCCACCGATTTTTTTTGGGCATCCGAGTAGCGATTTCAGCTTATTATGTGAGCAATTAAAATCACCTTTGATCTCACTTGGGCATCCTTCAAGGGATGTGATTTTATTGTCATAGCAAGTAAAACCGCCATTGATTATTTGCGGTGCATCTTTAAGTGATGTAAGGTTATTTCTGGCGCAATAAAAACCGCCGTTAATCTCAGATGGGCAACCATCAAGTGATGTGAGATTGTTGCAGGAACACCTATAGTCACCACCGACTTTTTTGGGGCCGCCTACAAGTGTTGTAAGCTGGTTCCAGGCACAAACAAACTCGCCGCCAATCTCAGCAGGAGCTCCTTCGAGTGAAGTAAGTTTATTTCTTGGGCAAAAAAAGTTTCCGCTAACTTTTTTAGGGCTGTATTCAAGAGAAGTTAGATTATTGCAGGAACACCAAAAGTCGCCATCTATTTCGCTTGGGCAGCCTTTTAGTGAGGTAAGATTATTATTGTAACAATCAAAGTCTCCGCCTACTTCTTTCGGGCAACCATCAAGTGTGGTTAGATTGTTAGAGGAACACCTAAAACTTCCGCCGACTTCCTTTGGAGCGTCTTTTAGTGAAATTAAATGGTTATGAGTGCAAACAAAGTCTCCACTGACCTTTTTGGGAGCTCCTTCAAGTGAGGCAAGATTGTTATGAGAACACCAAAACTCGCCACCTATTTTTTTCGGAGCCCCATCAAGAGAGGTAAGATTGTTACGGGAACACCTAAAATCGCCAACAACTTTCTCCGGAACTCCTTTTAGTGAGGCGAGCTGGTTCCAGGAACAAACAAAGTCACCATTAATTCTTTCTGGGCTTCCTTCAAGTGATATGAGATTATTATGAGAACACCAAAAGTCGCCATTAATTTCGGTCGGGGATCCATTAAGCATAGTGATGCTGTTTGCGTAACACCAAAAGTCCCCACCGACTTTTTTTGGGGACCCTTCAAGTGAGGTTATGTAATTCCTAAAGCAAACAAAGTTACCGCCCACAAGTTCAGGGCTACCTTCAAGTGTCGTCAAGCTGTTAACAGAACACCAGAAGTCACCGCCGACCTCAGATGGACATCCTTTTAATGAAGTAAGTTTATTGTTGTAGCAATCAAAGTCTCCGCTGACTCTTTTTGGGCACCCTTCAAGAGAAGTGAGGTTATTGCCAGAACAAATAAAGTTCCCGTCGATCTCATTTGGGCATCCTTCAAGAGAGGCCAGGTTTTTATTAGACCAATCGATAATAGTTTCATTAGTTTTAGATATTTCTGACATACTTTTAGATATAGCCTGCTTAATTTACTTATTGAATTTGTTTATAGATTATTTCATAGATTTTATCCTAGAAGAAAGCTTTTTCAGTAACTCTTAGTTACAATTTTAGATTAAAATGACTACTATCAGATAAGTTTGGATACATATCTGCTTATCTGCTTACAAGTCGCTAATTAATCGTTTTAGTAGAATCACTAAAATTAAAAAAGGGTAGAATTATGTTAAGAAAAAAGTCTTTGGCATGCCTGATGGCTATCGGTTTTGTTGCATTGCAAACTTTTGCTCAGACTCCAGATGTTGTATCTGCATCTCCTGAGCAACCTAATAACCAAGTTAAAGCTTCAACTTTGCCAGCATCTGCAGAACCACAGAAAGTTGCTGAGTGGACCCCTTTTGAAGTCGGCTTTTGGTTTGATGTGCCTGGCTACACTCAAAGAGTTGGAGTTAATGGCTTTAGACTCGGATTGCCATTCTCTGGAACATCTCCTGTAAGAGGTTTGGATTTATCGCTTTTCGGCTCAGATATCTCCGATCTTGACGGTGCTCAAATGAGTGTAGGATTCTGCAATACTTCTTCAAAAAGCTATGGGTTTCAAGCCGCTCTGGGAGCATGCCTTAACAAAGGTCATTTTGATGGCATTCAAGTTTCACTTTTCAACAAAGCTGATATTTCCAGAGGATGGCAGATCGGCGGTGCAAATCTGAGTGATGATGTTAATGGAAGCCAGCTTGGAATTGTAGATGTCACAGAACAGTTAAAAGGCGGACAAGTCAGCCTTTTAGCCAGCATAGCAAAGCAAGTTGATGGTTTTCAGCTTAGTCTTGTCAATGTATTAAATAGAAGTATCGGGCCCCAGATTGGTTTAGTTAACTATGCTGAAAGAAGTAACTTCCAGCTTGGTCTGATCAACATCAATGAAAAATCACCAATGCCTTTCATGATACTATTCAACTTCAGCAATTGATAAGGGTGTAAAGAAAATGATAAAGATAAAACGCTACACTTTGCTTTCGCTATTTTTTCTATTAATTGCTGTAGGAGCTGGTTGCCGGTCTCCGGTACCTGTTGCTAATGTTAATAATGAGCCATTTTTATCGGCTACAAAAAATGCCGATCTGGATTTGGTTACAGAAGCGATACTTGAAGCAGGAAAGGAAAGAAAGTTCCGCATGGAAGTTATAGCTCCAGGGCATATAGAAGCAGTCTATGTCAAGCGGAATATCAGAGCAGTTATGGATATAAAATACACCACTGAAAATTTTTCTATAACATATCAAGACAGTTCCAACCTCAACTACGATAGTGCGACAAATACCATCAACGGCAATTATAATAAATGGGTAAATAATTTAAGGGCAGATATTGCCAATATTTATCCGCTTGCATCATCTACAAACACGGCTTCAAAGAAAAGTCAAGACAAGACCAGTGCCGAGTTGATGCCTCCGAAACCGGAACTTACTGATAGTATGTAGTCGCCGCCTTTCACGGCGACCTGAGAGGATGAGACCCAGCCTTTAGCTCTATCTTCAGGAGTGAGGGTCAGAGCGTTGGGCGGAACAATGCCGATTTTTTTTGCATGGCAAGCGACTATGAGCTGAACCATTCCTGCGGCGGCAATAGTGTGCCCGGTGCCCCACTTGACTGAAAAGGTCGGAAGGGGTTGCTCAAATACTTGATGAAATGCCGTAAGTTCAGCAGTGTCGTTATATGGAGTGCCTGTTCCGTGCGCGGCGATAAACGAAATATCTAATGGCGTCGCTTTTGCCGTTGCAATAGCGCAATGGATAGCTCGCACCAATCCTTTGCCTTCAGAGTCTGGAGAGGTAGCGTGAGTGGCATCAGAGGACATAGCCCATCCGGCAATAGAGCCTAACACAGTCTCTCTTCCAATAGTATCAGGGGATTTCAAAACCATGATGGATGCAGCTTCACCCAGGTTCAAACCAGCTCTATTAATATCAAAAGGGCGAGCCCGTTTCTGATCCAGCGCTCCAAGCGAGGCAAAACCCGAAAAGATGAATTCGCTCAACGCATCACAAGACAGCACAATTGCGCAATCAGTTCTTCCCGCGTCAATATCAGCGGAAGCTTTGGCAATAGCGCAGCTTGAAGCGGCGCAGGCACCTGAAATAATGACAATGCGGCGTTCTCCAAAAAGTTGATTAACTGTCTTCATAAGTGACTTAAGATGTGGTTCACTATTATGTATTGATGTATTGAGAATTTTTTGTTCCAGCAGATCTATTGCACCGATGGTAACTGCTAGGTAGAGAGGAGCGCCGTCTGGTAATTTGTCGATGTTACCTGCAAGGCGGCGCAGGATATTGAACAGTCTTGCTCCTCCATCTTCTATTTCCGGAATGAGACCTACAGGATACATCTGAAATAAAGCCGACGGAGTACCTGGATGAAAATTAACTGCAGAAGCAGAAGAGTAAAGTCCGTCTATGAGTGAGGAAACGCCATCGCCGTAAGCGCTAACTACTTCCGATTGGGTAATGACTGCTTTAGAGTTTGGATTTATTTTATTCATAGAATTCACCTGTCAACCATTTATCACGAAATGCCGTCAGCAATGGCGGCGGAAAGATGCAGACATTCCCAGTTTTGACTTCGACGAACATCTGCACGGTATATCCCGTACAGGCGCATAAGCCGTCTTCGGCGGTGATTAGAAATTGGGTATTGAGTTTTGCAGCCTCACACCAGATAAATGAGGCTTGAACCGTAAAGCGTTCATTAAGTTTGAGCGGACGATGATAATCAATATGCAGTTGGGCAATAGGCGCCGCGATGCCTGATTTGCGCATAGCTTCATAGGTTAGCCCGCAACGCAGTCCGAGTTCGGCGGCGGCTTCTTCAAAGAATGAGGCATAGCGACCGTGCCATGCAATTGCAAGCGCATCGACTTCACTGAACTGACAGCGCCTGACTATTGAGGCGGCGATGGGTTTTGGTGCATTGTCTGGCAGATCGAAGTAATCACTTTTTTTGCGTCGCGTCATCTATTTTATACCTTGCTATTATTTCTGTGCTCTTTGCATTGCTATCTCCTGCGGTTCCTTTGCATCTGACATCAAGAAGACCGTCGCCGATATTTTTGCATCTGGCGATGAAGGTGAAATCCTGATTTGGGAGAATCGGCTGAAAAAATTTAATACTTGTAGATTGCTGTAAGCGGCATTTACAGCTAAGCGATTGTTCAATCATATATTTCACGGCTTCAAGCTGAGCCACACCGGGAAGAATAGGTTTGACAGGGAAATGCCCTTTGAATACCATGCTTTCGGCAGGAAAACTGAATGTAGCGACAATATCGCCTCCTTCATTTTTAGAACATGATTTTAGACCTTGACTGATTAATGAAGAGTAAGCCATTTTATGATCCATATTTGGGCTGTATTGTTGAAAATTCTTTAATTTTGATCAGCAGAGAATAGTTAGGACTATGGTTATCCAGCCTCATTTCAAGAGGGACGGAGTAACCATCAATGAGTTTATACTGTCTATATGATATTTCCCAGAGACAGCGATCATTATCCATAAATTTCTTTGACCTTAGCATCCCTGTATCTTTATCAAATTCGTAAACGATTCCTTCCGTTTTCGCAGCCTTGTTGTCGAAACTGATGCGCTTGAGATCCCGAACCATATCCTCCACCTTGAAACCTTGTTTTTCCAGTTCAGGAATGACAAACTGATGAGTGATTTTATCTTCACAAAATGAGACTTCAAGCACTTTTATTCCGCTAGGCTGCATGCAGACGATTGAACCGCTGTTATTGACAGCATCAAATTGGGCGGCGCACAACAAACTGTCCTGCTGTCCAAACACGCAAAAAGTCAGAAAAGAGACAGTACTCCATTGCTTGTCAGGCGGATTATATTTTTTCGGAGCAGGTGAACTGAGCAATGGTCCCGGCTCAGGCAATGGATTGTATAGAGAGCATCCGCTACAACACATAATTGATACAAAAACCAGTATCAACTCAATCAGGGGTTTTCGTTTGCCTTTGATGAGCACTCCCAGAGCAGGGATCAATGTCACTGCTGCTATGTATGAAATGACAATCCCCGAAAATAAGGTAATCCCAAGTTTAAACATTACCGGGTGAGAAGCGAACAGCAAAGTTAAAGCTCCTGCGGCAGTGGTTAATGCGCAGAGTGTTACAGCTGTCATAATGTCGTCTTCGAGTGACTTGAAACAGCGAAAAACCATATATATGCCATAGTCGCTGGATAAACCGATAATAATAATCATGGCCACGCATGACGGAATAGTCAAGGGAATGTTCAATGCCGCAGTAAAACCGCAGATGACAGTGATTGCAGCTCCGACCGGCAGAAGAGCAACGATGCCACTTATAAACCCTCCCGCCCCTAAAATGCTCAAAATCAGCACAATAATAAAACTCGCAGTCCCGATTACCAGCAATCTGTTAAGCTCCTCTTCTCCAATCGAAAAGCGCAGTATGCGAGGAGAAATTACGCGAAGATCTGGAATTTCTTTCTGAACATTCTCGATCAATTTATAATTTTCGGGAGAGTCTGTCATGAATGATGTAAGCGTCCATCCTTGGGCATTGTGTTTGAGCAGTTTATCCTGAATATTAGTAAGTAGTTCGCACTTGCTGTTATTATTATCGCGGCTTGCGGCTAGCCATTTATTGAAGACCGAGAAAGCGTCTTCACGGAAGCCATTTTTAACGCCTGATGAAACAATTTGAGCCGTCATTTTATTAAGCCTGTCTTCTGACCAGAATTCGCGCCATGTGTTAAGGTTGCTTTGGATAGTTCTGGCGCTCGGCGTAAGCATAACAGGAGAGACAAAACCCTTGATGCCTGCCTCATTAACTGCGGAGCCAAGCAATTCTCCTGTCTGAAGAAGTTGCTCGCGATCTTTATCTTTTATAACCAGGATTGCCGGCATTTCGCGCTTGCTCCAGTAGGCATTGAAATTAGCTTCAGCATTAATGATGTCTTTTCCTGCCCCATCAAGAGAAGTGATGCTGCTGTCGAAGGAAGAGAATGAAAGCGCAAGAGATATTGATCCAGCGATAAGAATGCCCCAGGCGATGACGATCAAGAGGGAACTGCGGTATGAAAATACAGGGGTAGAAAGTTGAATAACTGAACTCTTTATATTGTCAGACAGGAGATTAGGCAAAATATATATAGCCATTGCCAGAGAAAGACAGACGCTTAAAATAGCAAAAACCCCAAGTTGAGTATATACACTGGTACCGGAAAAGAGAAAGGCGATAAAGATGCCTATCGTCGTCAACGCTCCGGCGCAAAGAGGCCGAACAATTTTGCGGATTTCATGGAATTTGTCATCTTTGGTTTTGCCGCATAATTCATAGACGCAGATTCCGTAGTCAACGGAAATACCGGCCATTACTCCGCCAAAACCGATAACAAATGCTGACATCTCTTTCACGAAAAAGCCCATGATAGTTGCGGCGATTAGCACGGCTACCATCGGTATTAGAATAATCAGAAATGCCTGCGGTCTTCGACGATATATGAAAGCGAAAAGAAGTGCGAAGATGATTAATGATGCGATTGATACTTTTGGAATATCAGAAGCGATAGTTTTTTCGTTCCCGATAGTATGCTTGTGTCCACACAGCACGGATGCTGTAATTTGCTCAGGCAGCTCTTTAATCACACTATCCAGATAAGATAGGAATACGCTTGCCCGTTTGCTGTCAGTAACCGGAATAGTGGTTTCGATAATTACCAAAGCTCGCCGTTGATCTGGTCCGATTAACATTGTGGAGCCTGGAGCCGTTTTGTAAGTGACGAGGTCGGAGAAGAGTTGAAGCTTTTTCAGGACTATGCGATTGAGTCCTAGAGGATCTTTCTCAATGAAAGGGTAAAGTCCAATGCCCCCCGGAGAGGCAAGCATCATATAATTGCGGTTCATGGATTTAGCAATTTCATCAGCACTGGTTATTTCAGCTACCTTTGTCATATCTACATTACTCGCCAGTTGAGGTAAGGCTGTGTACGCCTCGGAGAGGGTATTTTCGCCAGGCATGGCAAAACCCGTAAACAGTGAGATGATTTCGGAGTGTTTGAGAGATTTTTCGAGTTGAGTCACGGCTTGCGGAAGCAGTTCAATGTTGTCACAGTTATCGTTCAAATGAAGTTCAATGGTCATTCTGCCGGATACATTTTCCTCCTGCAGGTATTTCAACATTTTTGAGGCGACAGATCCTTCTGGCAGCATGTCTGTAATGTCACTACTGTATTTTTTAGTCGAAAGCAAAAGCAGGCATACGCCTATGATGACAAAGAGGGCAATGATAATAGTTTTGCGGTGATGTCTTAGGTCAAGAATCATTTCCGGCTATCCACGCTTTTTCAGGAATGGCAGAGTTGAGTTTTATATCGCTGAAATCAATGGTTGTGCTATTGCCGCCGGGTTCGTCGATTGAGATAGCTACAAGATAGCAGAAGTCCTTATTGAAGGTAAAAGTGATTTTAGAAACTGCTTTGCTCATCTTGCTGTTTGCCATGGGTGTGACATTGATGGTATATGCAGGCTTATCAACGGCAATATCGCACTCCTTTACAATCCTTGAAAAATCGCCAAGTAGAATATCATGATATGTTTTCGCGATCATCCCCAGCATCGGGTTGTCACTGAATTTGTATTCTTTGGTACTGCCGGTTTCCTTGTCCCATTGCAGTAGTCTGTCTTCACTTATGATTGCTGTATAGCCTATTGGCTTCTCAATGTTCCAGGCCAATTTAAAGGGTGAGCGGTTAATGTAAATAGAACCTTCAAGCAACATGGGAGAGGCAAGGATGCGGAACTTCTTAACTTGCTTGAATTTTGCGCTGAAGGTTGACATCTCTTTCATAGATTCATTGATTTGGAAAAGAGTACCGTCAACTACAACATCCGTTTGTGAAGTTGTTACGGCATTGAGCGTGATAGTGCAAAATGCGATAATGGCAATCAAAACTTGGATAATGTATCTCATGGATTTATCCATACCTTCAACTCGCCTTCAGCTATAAGTTCATTTTTGTGATGAACCTGTCCGTAAACAACGCTCCAGTTATCAAATTTGATTTTCTTTATACAGGAGATGTTCAGTTCGTCCCCGACTCGACATGAACCATGAACCAGAAAGTCCTTCAATCCGATAAGCATTCCTATGTTAATTGACTGTTCTCTAAAACTGTTAGCCGCAGCCATAGTCTGGGCGATCATCTCAATATATGATGATTCAGATATTGTGCCGTCTTCTAAAAGGAAAAGGTTGTCCGGCGCAATTTTAACAGAAGCAGCGAAAGTTTTCTCACCAACATTATCCAGAGAGTCTATCATTTTCATCGGCGCTTCATGTGGAACAAGGTTGTCGGCGCTCATCGGCAAAGTCTGGATTGGGCTTTTATTCCTGTCGCATTTCCAGCACAAAGGATCTGAGGCCAGCCAGTCGCCAGTGAGTTGATAGGCTGTTCCACGGCATCCGTAGCATTCTTTAGCAAGTTCACACGATCCACAGGAGCCTTTGATTGTTTTGTGATGATTGCGGAGATCCTGAATGATTTCACTGCCGCAGATTATCTCCTGCAATGATGTCTCACGGATGTTGCCTACAATTATGTCTATGCCGACACAAGGAAAAACATTGCCTGTACTCGTTACCAGGCACGAATACTGATGGCGCAAACAACGGTCTCCGACCAGAGGAGGATGCGGTTCCCAGTTATATCCGTATTCACGGTCCAGCGCCGATAGCATTGCAAAGACGCGATGAATCTCTTCTGCTGAGAGCTGCAGCCAGGCATTTTCAGTCGCTTTTCCCTGTGGGGTTATCACTTCGAAATACGGCACTATGTGGCGATCGCGCAGATATCTCCACAGCTCTTCCATCTCGTCTAAATTCGGACGGCATATAATGGTGCTGACTGCCAGCAACTCATTACCATTGGCATAACCAACAGCTTTGGCATTTTCTAGTGACTGCATGGCCTTTTTGAGACCGTCTGTTTCACCTGTTAGCATCGACTGCACTTTATCCTTGAAAGAGTTAAGCTTGAGAACCAATCTGACATTAGCAGTAAAAAGTTTTCTGGCTGTTTCAATAGTCAGCAATGAACCATTTGAGAAGAGTTCGACTAGCATGCCAAGTGATGAGATGTAATCAATTAGCTCAAAAATCATGGGGTAGATCAATGGCTCACCGCCGAGAATAATTATCCTTTCAGCTCCGAGTTCTCTGGCCTGTTTTACCACATCGGTAATTTCCTGGTAACTAAGCTCGTTATCAGGAGCGCCATTTCTTGTGGCATAGCAGTATGGACAATGATAATTGCAAGCTAAAGTAGGCTCTATTTCTATACTCAGAAGGCGATTGCCTGCCGCAACTTCCCGGATTAATTCCAGTGAATAGGATGGAGAAAATGAAGTGAAATCAGATTTATCCATTTTCTATAATAAACCTTCTTTAGATTCCAATATGAAAAACCGTATTGGCTTGCGTGAGGAACCAAAAAATATTTGCTGGTGTACTTGCTCGTACGGTTTGATGGTTACGCCCAGACGCACCCGCGCAATCGCCGCTATTTTGTTACTGATCATATCTGATGTCAGCGCACTGTCAGCGCTAAGCGAAACAGTAACTTCAGCTTGCGATAGACAACCATCATGGGACTTGGCAATGATGAAGTAGTCGGTAATTCCAGGCAAGGCTTCCAGGCAGGAAAAAATAGTTTCAGGATACAGTGTGGTGCCGTTGATTTTCATCATCTGCTGTTTTCGTCCGAGTATGGGTCCAAGACGAGGGCTTGATCGGCCGCAGGCGCACTTTTCATCGAAGTACAAACTGATGTCTCCGGTCTTAAAGCGCAGTAACGGCATTCCTTCCATCTGCAAAGGGGTAATAACAACTTCCCCCAGTTCGCCAGGCCCGCACTTTTGACCATTTTCGTCAATTAATTCAAGGATGGCAAGGTCATGGTGCAAATGACCTCCGCAACCAGCCTCACAATCGCAGAAGGAAGTGATTATCTCGGATGATGCGTAAGTAGAATAGACTTTTGCTCCCCATAATTTTTCCAATAGACTGCCTAATATGCTCAATTTACAGTCACTGCTTCGAACGCCTTCTCCAATGCAGATGAGTTTTTTGATTGAACTATGGTCTATATTTTCGTCATGGAGGAATTTGATCAGTTTTTTAAGAAATGACGGAACGCCGATGATTATCGTAGGTTTGGTGATTGAGATAACTCCGGCATGGCTTTCAAGAGAATTTAATCCATTACGGATAACAGAGGCTCCGACGGCTCTTGCTCCTTCGCGATATGCAAGCCCGGCAATAAAACAGCGATCCATTGTACATGTCAGCAATATTTTGTCATAACAAGTCATGCCACAACCTATAAAAGCTTTAAGCTCATTGTAGGCCAGGCGCTGAAGATCGATTTCAGTATAGACGATCGGAAGAGGAGCCCCGGTAGTTCCTGAAGAAAAAGCTATGTCTCGAATGTTATATTCAGGCGCGGCGACAAAATGATTGATGTGTTTGGCAAGATCGTCTTTGGTGGTAAAAGGCATGGAAAAGAGAATGTCAAAACTGTTTGCCGCGGTCGCTACGGGAACATCTATGAATCTATTTGCATAATACGGGGATTTTGCCCGGCAATACTCGAGGTGTTCAGCCAGTAGCTGCGCTTGCTCATCTCGAATAGCGTCGCGGCCGAGAAATTCCCGCTGATGACTATAATTAAACTGTTTCATTCATCACTCACTTTTCCAGTTCTACGATTTTTGTCGCCATATAATTTCTGACATAACTCTTTAGTTGGAATGGCGTCCAGTTCTCAAACTCTTTTGGTTTAACGGCAGGTAGTTTATATAGGTTGATGATGCCCGGACTAACTTTGAATTGACGGTTTACCACTGTTTCAGTTCCCAACATAAGAAACGGATATACGGGACATTTAACCTCAATTGCCAAACGGAACAAAGTGCCATGAAAGGGTCCCATCTCACAGCTGACAGATCTGGTTCCTTCAGGGAATCCTACTACCGAGACATTATTCTTCAATATATCATCCGAGGCCTGGCGGATGAAATCAGCAAACTCTATTTTGCGTATATTGTAATAACCGCCATATTTAGCGAACAGACCGAAAAACGGCAGTTTAAACGGCCATTCACCTGCTATCTGCACCAGATCCAGCGGCCATATGCCATACATGAAGGCATCTGCGCCTGAACGGTGATTAGCGACAACGACACCGGCAGACTTTTCATCCGGAGCCAAATCATAATATTTAACTTTAATAAATGGATAACCGGATATTCTTATTGCAGTTCTACCGTAGAATCTTATCAGGTTTCGCCAGATTTTTCCGCGAACTGCCGATGATACAAACGGCATAGCCATAATCCCGGGTATGCCGATGAATAGACAGTACATTACTGTTGTAAATACAAATCTTACATAGAAGACGAGAGAAAATAAGCTTAGCCGGGATCCTGAAGATGAACCCATTTTTAACCGTTTCTTCTATTTGTGTTCGTCTATTATTTTATTCATGACATTGCACACGTCGCCAAATGTGCGGATAGTCATGAACTCAGAGTGCTTGCGCAAGTCAATTTTGAATTCTCGCTGTAATCCTACAATCAAGTCAACAAGATCCAAACTGTCTAGACCAAGGTGGTCAAATAGAAGCTTGTCATCCTGAATTGCATCCTCATCCAGTTCGAAATTTTTAACGAAAACTTGTTTAATCTTATTTCTGACATCGATGTTAGTCATTGGTTAAATGCCCTCATTATTATCTCATAATATTATGTTTGGGTCTATTATATTATTCGGAAGAAGAAAAAACAACCTTGATTTAAGCCTTAAATTTTTTGCAAACCAGTACCGCGTTGATTCCTCCGAAGGCAAAACTATTTTTGATAAAGCAGTCTATTTGTGCTGAAGTTTTTTGAAAAATATGGTTAAGTTTGGAACAATCTTCAGCCATCTGTTCCAAATTTCTCGTAGGGTATATAACGCTATCTCGCATCATCATCAAACAAGCCGCCAGTTCAATAGCTCCCGATGCGCCCATCGTGTGCCCCAGTCCTCCCTTTAGACCGCTTACGGGAATTTTGTCTCCGAAGACCTGATACAGCGCATCAGCCTCAGAAGCATCTCCTTGGGTCGTCCCTGTCGCATGAGCGCTTATATAATTAACATCGCGTGGAGAAATATTGGCGTCGCTCAAGGCCGCATTAATACAATCCTGGATTGCGCTTGAGTCGGATTGACTGATATGACTGCCGCTTGCTGAGGTATTGTAACCGATAACTTCGCCTAAGATAATGGCGTTGCGAGCCAGAGCGCTGTCAAGCGACTCAAGGACAATTACGCCGGCGCCTTCTCCGCATACAAGCCCGTCGCGTTGAGAGTCGAAAGGTCTCGAGGCGGTTTGAGGTTTATCATTACGACTTTCAGGTGCAGTCGCAAATATAGTTTCGAAAGAACCAACTACCATGAAATTAACTTCTTCGGCGCCACCGCACAATGCCATGTCGAGTATGCCGCTGCGAATGAGTTGAAAACCAAGTCCGATGGCCTGCATTGAAGAGGCGCACGCCGCAGCAGGACTGAGTACAGACCCGCGAATGCCAAGCATTTGCGCTACATTCATTGCTACGGTATGAGAGGCACATTTAAAAAATTGCATGCCGGAAATGGAACTCATACTCTTCTCATTAAAGAATGTGTCAAAAGTAGCGCAGAGTTCGCTGGCGCTGCCCATGGTGGAACTCATTATACAGCCTGTTCTTTGAGAAGTGATCATTTCAGGCTTTGCTCGGCAGTGTTCAACAGCTTCAAGCGCAGCCAATGCTCCCAGATGCGCTACCTTCCCCATAGAACGGCGGTAAGTGCGGGGAATAACATCGACTTTATATTCTCCTACACAGGCGGCAATCTTGCATCGCAGGTCGCTGCATTTGAGCAGTTCATCCATAATAGCAATACCGGAAAGGTTTTGTTTCAGGCCATTTTGCAATGCGTCCGCGCCAAATCCGAAGCAGTTGTTGACTCCGTATCCTGTTATTACTACTCTACGCATAAAAACCCTCAATCAATCGGTTCAGATTATAAATTCTTAACCATCTTGCCGCAGTTTTGGACAACCAATTAAATAGACTACTTTGCCAGTCCAGAGAAAGTTATGTTTTGAACCTGTATTCCAATCATAAGTCAAGTTTGGCAACTTATCAATTATCTCTTTCAATTCAGTTGTAGAATAGCCGTTCCAGCGTGAGATGGCCGCATCAATCAAAAGCGCTAGCGGAATAGCAGGGATAATATAAGTCCAGAACATTTTTCTCCATGAAAAAACTCCTGCAAACGGCGTAATTATAAATATATGAGGAATGAGCAAAATCAGCAATGGAATAGCTCGAATTGGATCCCAAGAAGAGTAATCGAAGATACCGATTGAACATTTGTCCATGCTTGCTCTGTTGAGGATTAACCCCAACTCATCTGGCGAAAAGTGATGCATCGCAGAAAACATCACTCTTATCTTCGGAGTGTCTGATGCAGGAGAATTCAGCGCATCTATCGATGAGGCAATGTAGCTGACAGCACCTCTGGAATGACGGACTATGCGTTCAAACGAATCCAGATTAGGATACTTGTCTGTGAGTTCAATTTTGCAATCTTGAATGCCATTTTTACGCAAGTATCGCAATAGTGACAATAAATATCCCGAACCACCTGAACAGTAATCGCGAAGTTTGCGATGTCCGCTTTGTTGCATCATGCCTTTAATTAGTAGAAATATCGGATCATATTGAAAAAAATATGTCGCAAAAAAAGAGAGGAAGTCCGTCATGCCTCGACGCCAGATGTCAGGAAACCATTTATAATCATGCAGCTCTTTGAACCTACGGCGCGGCATTTTCAATTTCTCCGTAAAATTTTTCCGCTGACTGTGCGCTCAAGTTCATCACAAATGTTGAAAGCTTTAGGCACCTTGTAAGGAGCAAGGTTAGCGTAACAGAATTTTCTCAGCTCATTAAGCAACTCGTCATCGCTCTTTGTGTCTGTATTGAAAACAATATCTGCCTGTGGTTTTTCCCCATAGATTGGGTCTTTAATGCCATAAACACTCGCATCTTTAACAGTTTTGAACGAACGCAAAATATCTTCCACTTCATACGGAAATATTTTCATCCCGGCGAAGTTTATTATGTTCTTTGACCTTCCGACGATTACAAGTTGGCCTGATTCGTCAATGAATCCAATGTCACCGGTGTTAAAAAAACCGTTTTCGCAGACATCTTCGCGAATGCAGAATGGGTGCAAATATCCGTCAAACATGCCGGGTGAACGCAATACGATAGTGCCTACGCCATTTTTGTCAGGTTGTCTGATTTGCAGTTCGCATGATGGCAGCGGCTTGCCTACGACCCCGGGTTTAAACTCCTTTTCATCCAAATCTATACATGGAAGACCTACTTCTATAATGCCGTAAGCCTGGCGGGGACGGATGTTGAATTTTGCATAAAATTTATCTGCTAAATTGCGATCCATAGGCATTGCCGTAGTGATAGCAAGACGGGCATGTTTAAGCATCGAGGCGTTAAAGACGGAAGACTCACACATCAAGTGATAATGAAAGGGCGACATATATAAGAAAGTTATTTTTTCAGTTTCAAGCAGTTGTGGCATTGAAAGAGCAGCAGGAGATTCGCAGATGGCAATAGTCGCTCCTTTGCGCAAAAATAAGAGAATTGTAACGACAAAGTGATATGCCATTGAAAGCACCCAGAGTATGGTGTCGGCACTGCTGATTTTAAGTCCATCGTTAGCGGAATTAGTGCGGGAAATAACCGACTCGTGCGATATTATTACTCCTTTTGAATTCGAAGTAGTGCCTGATGTAAATCTGATGAAGGCCGGGTTGAGGTTTGACAATTCGGAAGAGATAAGTGACTGGGGAGCGAGTTGTTGCAGGTGAAATTCATCCTCGGCGCAAGTGAAGCGCTGCATCTCAGATGCCATCTGCCAGCCATCTGGCAAAGGAAGCATTGAGATGAATGCATCAGCGCTGACTTGCTCGCAGATATTTCGGACTTCGGCTCCAGGGATGGAAACTTCGACAGGTATCTGCACTGCTCTGATTTTAAGCAAAGCCAGAGCCAGAACAATATGCAAGGTAGAATCTGGAGAACGCAACGCGACACGATCATCTGCTTTTATGCCGTATGACATTAAAAGACGCGCCGTTTCTTCAACCTGTTTTAATAGCGTTCCGTAAGTTGTCCTGATGCCGCGATATACTACTGCTGTCTTGTCCAGTCTATCCGAATTAGCATCAAAGATGTCTTGGTAAACATTTTGATTTTCTTTCAATTTTACTCCTTATACTACAGACAACTAATATGTTGGAGTGATACAAAAATGCAAGTAATCATGAAGTTGAGAAAATGAAAATATGGGCCTTCGTTATTAAGTCCGACGCATATTACCCTATATTTAGGATAATCTAATGGCTTTTCTTTCTAAATTTCGGCGAAGTCTTGACAAAAGCATTAAAAAGTTTAGCATTTTAAATAGTCTCATTACAATTATTAACAAGGAGAAAAATCTATGAAGAAGGTATTTCTAGGTAAAATGTCCATTATTATGGCAGCCGGTTTCATGTTTTGCATCGCTTTTAATGTGTTAGCCGACCCTCCTGCTTCGGCGCAAGGAACTACCACAACTCAAGGAACTGCTTCTGGGCAGGGGGCAAAAAAAGATAAAATAATCGCTAAAATGCAGAAAGGCGTTGCTGATCAACAGCAAAAAATCGCCAACCAGCAGAAAAGAATTACCGATCAACAAAAAAAAATTGCTGATATGACAAGTAACTCTGCAAAGCAAGCTCAGATAAATAAAGCCCAGAGTAAGTTAACTGATATGCAGACTAAATTAACTAATATGAACAGTAAATTAACTGATATGCAGCAAAAATTAGCCAAACTGCAAGGTGGATCGACAACAGCGCCGGTTACTCAGCAGTAACAACTAAAGCTAAGTCGAAAAAGAAAACATTAGCCCTGGAGTAATTCAGGGCTTTTTCATTTCGCCCGGAGATATGCCAGGGCACTAAAAAAGCGACCATTTTGGCCGCTTGGGTTCAACTGCTGATACTCTTCTTATCAAAGAGAGAAATTAACAAATGGCAAGAAAGGAATCCATGCATCCCTGATATAATTTGCTATGCCAAACTGGAAACCTCCGCTTGTATTGCTGATGTTCACAAAACCAAGCTGAAATCCATCTGACTTGCCCTGGGAATGATTAAAAGCGCTGGCTTGAAACCCATCGAGTGTATGTGTAAAATTCAATAAACCGAGCTGAGTTCCTACGACTTCTCCATTAGACACATTGGTTAGCGCCGCTGCCTGAACACCCATTACATTATTAGCTACATTCACAGCGCCAGGTTGGAAGCCTTGAATGTCTCCAGCAACATTAACTACACCCGCCTGAAGTCCTCTGAATCTATTTTTGTTGACATTGCATGCTAACGATGCCTGAACCCCCTGCATATCAGTATTTCCGGTATAAACCCAGCATGCCTGTAGTCCTTGAATGTGGTCAGTCGCTGCTGCAAACCAGGATGCTTCCAGACCGTAAACGCTCCCTTGACCTGAGCTGATAGGCCAGCCTGTCTTTATGCCGTAAACATTTGAATTAGCTGTAGCTGAAGGTTGGTCAAACCAGAAGCCCAGCTGAAAAACGCTCCACTGGTCAAGAGGAGACTGTTGGTCAGGATTAACTGCTTGGGAAACAGGTTTCACAGCAGGCTGAACAACTGCCTGAGGCGTCTGAATTGCAGCAGCTGGAACAGCGACATTATCTGCGGCTGAAAGAGTTGATAGCGCAACAAGAGAAGACAAAAGCAAAATAGTTTTCTTCATTTATTTGGATCCTTGATTATTTATTTAAAATAGACATTACATATTGGGAAATATGGCAGTGGAGAGTTTTCAATATAGTTGAGAACACCAAACTGGAAAGCTCCGTTCTTTGCCATATTTAATACGCCAAGCTGGAGTCCATCGACTGTTTCGCTGTAGTTAATCACAGCTCCCTGCACACCAGTAACTTTTTTGCTGACATCTACAAGGAGTGAACACTGCACGCCTTTCACATAGTCAGTACCGCTGGCGCATACTGAGGTTTCCAAACCATAAACATGCCCGACACCACCACATGCAGGAATACCGAGCTTCATTCCATTGACATCTGTGGCGTTAGTTTGCGTAGGAACCCCGAACCAGAATCCGAGCTGAAAGAAATCCCATTTTCCTGTATCAGCAGAAACCGAAGATTGATTCTGCGCTTGGACTGGCTGTTGCTGAGCAACTGGATTCTGGAGTTTTGAAGTGCTATTTGCGATTTCTTCTGCCTGCGCCATGACAACGCATCCAAACAGAACCGCTAATAGTAAAAGCGTTTTCTTCATTTTTTACCTCTCTATTATGTTAATTGGTTTTTGGTTGCATTTTGAGTGTAAAAGAATAGTCTGATCCATACTAATAAGCATCTTAAACTTTACTTTGTTTTATAGAGATGTCAAGAATAGGATTGCCTACTTATCGACTACTTCAAGAATTTTACGGTGGCAAGATGACCGGCTCGTTCTCCACTGGCAAAAGCTGTGCCGCAGACTCTGGCAGAAGCATGCGCTTGAGCTGTTGATGAAATAGTGCCACCACCAGCAAATAAGTTGCAGCATTGTGATGATATAAAACTGCGATCAGGGATTTCGTAAGCAGAGGATAGATAATGAAGAGACTGCCCCTTCGCATTCCACTCTTCTATCGGCCATGCAGCTTTGATATATCCGTCTTCGAAAGTTCTGCCATTGATAAGGTCTTGCTCACTTAATTCGTATTCTCCGTGAATGCGCAACCCGATACGGTGTGATAATTTCGCCCGTGGGATGATAATTTCTGCATTTTCGAAACCGGCCATGTCTTGCCGCAGGTAGTTTTCCAATGCCTGAATATCGTGCTGGAGCATTGTCTCAAGCTGTTCTTTTGGCGTGTCTTCTGGCAAATTTACGCGTCCGATGATTTCCCTTGGAGCGAAGCCATTTTCAAAAGATGTTACTGCAACTGTGTCTGATAGCTTTCCCGAGTTGATGGATTTCTTTATTTTATAGAGCAATTCAAGATTCGTTATCTTATCTAGTCTTATGCTGTTTCGGATTAAGAATGTCAGCGCCGCACCCTGCTGCAAGAGTGAATCATGATTAACATTGTAATAATTATGGGGTAAAGTGCCGTTCCCGGTGCAGTCTATTACCGTCCGTGGTTTTATTTGCCACTGTGATGACGCAGAACTCACATGAACATCTGAAATGGTATTCTCATCTATTATAAACTTGTTGACAGTTGACTGAGGCCAGAACTTCAGTGAAGAAGCGGCGTTTATTCTTGATATAAAAAAATCATGCAAAAAGTTCTTTGGAAAAGGCTGCAACCAAACGCGTCCGTATTTGACAGGCTTATATCCGACAGCTTTAAGTTCTTCAGTGATTGCCAGAGATATTCCGTGAGGGTTTAAGAGTTCCGGCGCTGATGAATCGTTCTTGAAGAAACCGCAAAAAGTAGTCAGTTGGGCATGTTCAACTGTACCGCCAAGATGGTTTTCGCGTTCGGCAAGTATGACCCGAGCCCCGGTTTCTACTGCGGCAAGAGCGGCGGCGCAACCTGCCGGACCGGCTCCGATTATTAGTACATCACATATTGTCGGGGCATTTTGCATTACATTTTCCCTATATTGGCTCAGCAGCCTGCAGGATTGACGATGAGAGTATTTCAAGTTCATCGTCGTTTATTATGCCGTCAACCCATGACAAGGTAATATTTAATTTTGCTCCTCGTTTATTCATGAAAATGCCCAGACCCGGGGAAGGCGGAATCCGCGGAACATGATAAAGGTTTTTGAGCTCTTCGCCAAGCAAAGAAGGTGAATCGAATTCCATCTCCTTGAGTAATGCAATAGCTGCGGTTCCGGCTGTCGAAGAAAAAGGTTTTTGAGAGAATTTCGCAATAAGAGGCAGGGGCATTGGACGGCAGAGCAAACTTGCCTTGCTCAGGCAGTAAGGCAGTTTGGTTTTAATGTATGTGTAGAACAATCTCACTTGCTCTTTCAGGCGTTCTTTGTGAGAGATTTCCGAGGAGGAATACATCGGCATAATAGACCAACGGTTAAAAAACAGTTCATCACTGCGTCCTTGTCTTAAACTGACTGTCATTGGGCATACACATGTCGAATTACCGTTTCCACGATTGCTGAAGATACGGTGCAAAGCCTGCTGGATTGTTGCTACCAGATATGGAGTTAACATCATTGGCCCTGCCTCGATGTCTGCTCGATTTGCCAGTGATGTGAATTGAGCATTGTCGAGATGAATAAGAGCATAACGATTGGATCCGATTGTGTTGCTGCCAAACACAGAGGGGACTCGTTGTTTTTTGATGTCGATGAACGCTCGGTTGACTGTTCGTCCACACTCAAATTGATGCCTCCATTCATTAAGCCATGGTCCCTCATGAGCAATGAAATCGGAAGGATTCACTTCAGTGCCGTTCCACAAATCGTTGAGGATAACAATAAGTTGCTCTCCTCCTGCCGCATCAAATAAACGGTGATCGAAATTGAGAGCCAGGCGGGAAGAACCATCCGGCAAGTTTAACAGCATAGCGCCAAGTTTCGGCATATCACACACAAAAGGTGTATTGAGAAATGTCGTTAAATGCTTTTGGCAAGCCTGTTCCACGCTATTTGATTCATTCAACTGGATAACAGTTAAAATGCCCTTGGGTGTAACTTTGCTCGGAGCCTGCCAATATGGAGCAAGGTTGAGGTAGTTTCGTCTGAGTTTTCCAGACAATAGCGGAAACATCTCCTGAAGTTTGTGCAGACATGCGCGCAGTTTATCGGCATTAGGAGTTCCACCTAGATGCGAGATAATCAGAAACTGGTAATCTCCGCCCATCACCGACTGACAGTTATGCTGTATTCCCTGAACAATCCAGTCGATCCCGTTCAGATAGAATCTGCGTGGATTTTTCTGGTTGCGGGTCATAATTCTTTTTCTATCCTGAGGGCAAGCGTCTTCAAACTGCTCAAATCTGCTTTAGTAATCCCTGCCTGGATCAATTGCACACCAAATTTATTTTCAATTGCGATGAGCAGTTCCACAAAGGACATTGAGTCAATCCCCAAATCGTTCAGAGATGCGTCTATATTCATCTCTGATTCATTCAATCGCAATATCAGGGCGACTTCCTTATTCAAAAAATTCTGTATTTCGATGGCTCTCGGCATTGTTTTTTATCTCTTTATTTAAAATAGGAATTTATGTTTTCTCAATTAGATATGTTGTTCCTGCAATAGTTACAAATTGTCTCTTCTGTGGCTTGAGGATGGCGGACATCAGGCGAACCGGGTCTGTCAGAGGGGTTTCTATGGGCAGTGACTCTAGTGGAATTTTGCTGTTTTCTTGAGAACGGGACAGGGAAATTTTCATGGTACCATTAGTTCTTAATGCATGATTACTCAGTAGAAAACAAGCCGCTACACATTGCGCTTTGCTGTCAGCAAATGCAGTTGTTTCTGTTGGTCGCAAGGGGATCTGTGCCACACAGTTATTTGCATAATTGGTAAGGACTTGGGATAGCAACGAACGAGATTCTATTTGCAGTAGAAGCACATTATCGCATATTCCTTGTTCAAGGTAGCACTGAGCAAGAGTCAAACCATTTAGAAAACTTGCTTCAAAGTTGACCGCAGTAATGGCAGGGCCGTAAATATTGAATTTATTTGCGATATATGCTGCTGCGGCATTGTGGACGGAATGAGCAAATTTAAGAGGAGAACCCTGGTCAATGCCATAGTCAATCAGGTCGTCAATGAATTCTGAAGTGGTATTCTGATCTCCGATTCGTGAAGTAACTATGATTCCTGTCGTCGCCAGATCTTCTTGAGTACTGCCCGAATTGTTCAGAGTTTCTGCTGCTGCCCGGACTCCGGCTGTAACGAATGCTCCGCTGCTCCTGAGCTGTTTTTTAAGGTCGTTTTCTATCAAACTATTGCTTGGCAGGCTAACTACTCCTATGGCATCAGTTAACTCTTTCATCAGGCTGGTACTGCTGGAACAGAATCCAAATGAGTTTATCAGTATCATTAATTCTGCTCCGCATGGTATATGGT
>JBAXXY010000027.1:0-22742 GCA_037127655.1 Lentisphaerota bacterium | reverse complement strand
TATATATTGAGTTGATTAGTTATCAATTAGAGTTTTGGATCGCCATGGTGATTAAAATTTGGAATTCCTATTTAAATAAATCTGTTATCTCAGGCGGGATGTCGGTTTCGAATTTATATTCTTTCCCTGTAGAGGGCAAAATAAACTCCAGGCTTTTTGCATGAAGAGCCTGACGGTCAAGGATTAGCTTTTTAATATCTACTTCTGTCATTGAGTCTGAAATGAATCTGAGAAAGATAGTTTCATCAAGCCCATAGTATTTATCGCCTACAAGTGGAAAGCCCAGAGAATAGAGGGTCGCTCTTATCTGATGAAATCTTCCTGTCTTTGGGAATGCTTTAACTAAACTTAGACCATTATTCTCTTTTATGAATTCAAAGTAAGTTTCAGCTGATTCCTCAATCTTAGACAAGGCACGGTATTTCAATTCTTCAACGGTTACGAATCTGCGTTTTTTCAAAAGGACACTTCCATCAAAATGCTCAAGGTATCCTGTACCATGAAGTCTATCTGGAAATGCGCCGTGGACTGCTGCGATGTAAGTCTTCTGTATTTGCTTTGTGAAAAATAAATTCGACAATTCCTTGGCCATTATAGGATTTTTTGCCATTAGAACTACACCCGAAGTTTCTCTATCTAACCTGTGAATAATGTGAGCTTTAATTTTCAGATCGTTGACTATCAGATACCAGAGTGTTTTGTGAAAATAAGCTCCTGAAGGATGACATGGAAGGTCAGCAGGCTTGTTTACTGCTATGAGATTTTCATCTTCATAAATAACACTGTAATTGGTGTTTGAATCCGGCTCTTTGTCTTCATTAGTTTTAAGCTCAACCAGGTCATTTTCAGCCAGAATTTTTGAAGGCCTGGCTTTTTTCCCATTTACAATTACCTCTTCGCTTCTGATAAGCTCCTGCCATTGATTTCTTGAGTGGTAGTCAAATCTTGAACTCAGCCATACATCCAGACGCATCCCTGCGCTCGGCCTTTCAACAATTGAAGTGATTTTGCGTCTCATCGGCAGTTTTCAGTCATAAGTTTGTTTTTGAATAAGCTTCGATGTAATATAACGGATTCTTATAATTATGTAGAACTAAGCTGGAAATTAACTTGCAGATTTAGTTAACCTCCCAAACTAGAGAAGGGTTTTATTTATGTTTGACGCGCTATCGGATAAACTCCACGATGCTTTCAGAAAACTTAGAGGACAGGCTGTAATAAGCGAAGCAAATATCGCCGAAGCGATGAAAGATATCCGTCTTGCTTTGCTTGACGCTGATGTAAACTACGATGTGGCAAAAGATTTTGTCGAATCAATTAAAGTAGAATCTCTAGGCCAGACTGTTCTGAAAAGCGTTACGCCAGGTCAACAGATCATCAAGATAGTCAATGATAAGCTTACCGAACTCATGGGAGTAAGCGAATCAAAATTCAATCTCTCAGGAAGTCCGTCGGTAATTATGCTCGTAGGTCTTCACGGCAGCGGAAAAACAACCACAGCAGCTAAATTAGCACTTCACTTCAAAAAAAAGAGCAAAAAAGTCCTGCTTGTGGCAGGTGATATTTACAGACCAGCCGCTATTGATCAGCTTGAAATCCTTGGCAAAGAAATTGGAATTGAAGTTTTCGCAGACAGATTTCAGCCTAGAGTTGACATAATTGCCAAAGAAGCAAAATCAAAAGCCAAAACTGAAGGCTTTGACATTGTAATAATAGACACAGCCGGCCGTTTCCAGATTGACGATGAAATGGTTCAGGAGCTAGTTATAGTATCACAAACAGTCCTTCCAAATGATATCATCTTCGTTTCTGATGCCGCTTTAGGACAGGAAGCCGTAGCAGTTTCACAGAGTTTTCATAAAGCCATTGGCCTCTCAGGCATAATTCTTACAAAACTTGATGGTGATGCCAGAGGCGGCGCTGCTCTTTCAATCCGCAAAGTCACTGGATGCCCGATAAAGATGGTCGGGGTAGGTGAAAAAATTGAAGACTTAGAAATTTTCTATCCTGATAGAATGGCTTCAAGAATTCTTGGGATGGGCGATGTCGTATCTCTTGTAGAAAAAGCCTCCAAAGAAATCGATATTGAAGAAAGCGAAAAACTCCAGAAAAAACTCAAATCCAACCAGTTTGATTTGAGCGACTTTCTAGGTCAGTTAAGGCAGATGAAAAAACTCGGTGGAGCTCAGAAAATATTAGGTATGCTTCCCGGTGGCAAAGCTATTTCAGATGCAAATGTTGATTTTAAACAGTTTGCCAAGATTGAGGCGCTAATATGTTCTATGACGACTAAAGAAAGAGAAAATCCCGAAATTATTGACTCCTCCAGGAAGAAAAGGATCGCCAAAGGTTCGGCAAATACCGTTGAACAGGTCAACGGCTTATTGAATCAATTTTCTATGATGAAGAAGGTAATGAAGCGCCCTGGAATACTTGGCAACGCGATGTCAGGCATGGGCGGGGGAATGCCTCAAATGCCGAAAATGGGCGGTTTCGGTGGTAGCCAGAGAGGTACAAATTTTACCAAACCTAAAGAAAAACGCAAGAAAAAGAAATAAAAAAAGCCCGGAAGACCGGGCTTTAGGTATAAATCAAAGAACAAGCCTACTTAGCAGCTGGACACTTCAAAGTATCATAAGTCTTCTTGCTGATGAACTTTGTAAGGTTTGTGCCGTCATTGTCTTTGGCTCTTATAGCAAAGCGCTCCTGAATACCTTTAGTTGTTTCTCTCTTGTAAACAACTTTTGTGCACTTGCCTTCGTCAACTGTTACTGATTCGCGTTTCTTTACATTGTAAAATTTTTGTGCTGCCATAGTCTCTCCTTTATTTTGATATTTGGTTTTTGTATCTGACTACATATATGTCCTGTACCTAATGTTAATTCGGGGCAAAACTAAAATCAACAGGTATTTAGTAACTTTTTAAAAAAAAATCACAATTACATTGAAACTAATCCAAAATAAAAACCGAACTATCTTATTGTTATCGCGTTGTATTAAAGGCAAATTAAAAATGGCCCAAAACTCTTCTAAGCAATATTGATTTTTAGAAGTTGTATGCGATACTAGTCATATCAGAATTACCTCACAATTTTAAAAAATCACAAAGGAATAAATTAAATTATGAGATGTGCTAAGTCACTAATTGTAAAGGGTTCATTATGTCTATCTTTATTATTCGCAGCTAACTTTGCAAGTGCAGCTTTTATGCAAGATTGGATGAAACCTTTCCAGGGCCCAGGCCAGAATATTTCATTACTGGTTGTTACTGGTAACTATTCAAAGGCAAGACTCTTAGCCGAATTGATTCAGAGTTACAGCGCACAGCCAATTCTTCTAATTCCCTATGTTGGCGGCAATACAAATAACGATATTTTCTTTGTTCCACCAAAGAAAAGCGGATCTGCCCTCAAAGTTCCTTATACTGAAATGACAAATTTCATTAATTTCGCTAATCCAAAGATGGTTTTGGTTCTCGGCGGTAATGAATTTGTTCCAGATATATACTTCAACAGAATCCAGGACAATAGGACAATCGTCAGACTTACCGGCAAGGATTGGATTAAAACTGCCGACTCAGCCGGGAAACTCCTGAACCTCTCAAATCTCGGAAGCGATTACAGAAGACTTCTTGCTAACTTAAATAGCGATACAAACTATGAAAGAGCCCTTATTCAACCGCAACAACCAGTTGTAGAACAAGTCCCTACCACAGTTGAAGCAGCTCCTGTCGTAATAGAAGCACCAGCAGCAGTAATTGAAGCTCCTGTCGTAGTTGCTACACCTCAGCCAAAAGTAATTGACGCTTCTCAGAAGTAGTTCTGAAAAATGCTAAATTTCAGGCCGCTTGAAAAAGTGGCCTTTTTTCTATCCTGAAAGTTATGATTTTTTCCGGCATAGTCACAAATACATACAGAGACTGCATCAGACAGCCTCTCTATTTCATCGTAATGGTCTTCACTATTTCTTTTATCGGTCTCTTTCCCCTGCTTTCGTTCTTTGTTTTTAACGAACAGATAAAAATGGTGTTGGATAGTTCGATGGCATCTATTTTACTCTTCTCTATGGTATTATCGGTGCTGCTTGCCGGAGGCTCCATCTATAAAGATATTTCGTCTGGAAATATTTCTTTGATATTATCAAAACCAATAAGCCGAAATATTTTCCTCGCAGGAAGAGTGCTGGGAGTTATGCTTGCTGTAACTCAATTTGTACTTGTCTCTTCACTTTCGGCTGTTATCTCCG
The DNA here is from genome assembly GCA_037127655.1 of Lentisphaerota bacterium. Taxonomy (GTDB): domain Bacteria; phylum Verrucomicrobiota; class Lentisphaeria; order Victivallales; family GWF2-38-69; genus GWF2-38-69. The sequence continues at coordinate 18,497 of JBAXXY010000027.1, read as the reverse complement.
CATACATAGCCGTGGATCAGTTTAACCTTGACTACAAAATTTTCTATTCCTTCTATTTGTTGATTTTTGTCGGTTGCTTTACAGGGTTTTTAATGAACTATTTCTTCAGAAAATCTTTTTCAGGCAACAGTGTTTTAGGGATAACATTCCTGGTCTTATTTCAGGTTATTTGTTTAATAGTAAAGAATCCCAATTTCCTAAGCGAAAATGGACTTACTATACAAAATATGACATCTCTAGCGGTATTAATTCTGTTTGCCGTTTGGATAATGGTTAATATTTCAATGGCTATTTCGACAAGATTTGACCTTGTAGTAAATCTGATTCTCTGTTTTGTTCTACTTGTGTTGGGCCTTCTTTCAGACTACCTTGTAAGCGGATATGCGGCAAATGGCAGCGTAGTGTTTTCTATAATATATGCAATATTGCCTAACTGGCAGTTTTTCTGGCTTGTCGATGCAGTAACTAACGGCAAGAATATACCATTAAGCTATATAGGATATTCTTTAATATATGCTTTGCTATATATTACGGTTTGTTTTTCGATAGCGGTCATTTCATTTGGTTCAATTGAAGCCGCCAAAGCCAACAAAGATTAATCTTGATGGGATCAAATAATGAAAGAAATTCTAAGTGTGATTGTTCCTGCTTACAATGAAGAAAAAACTATTTCTGCAGTCCTTGACGAGCTTATTCCACACGAACTTGTCGGAGAAATAATAGTGATAAATGATGCATCTAAAGATAATACAGCGCAGATCATTAAGAAGTATTCATCAGTCACTAAAATAAAAATCTTTGAACATGATATAAATAAAGGAAAAGGAGCGGCAATACGAAAGGGTTTTGATGAAGCGTCATTCCCGATAGTAATTATTCAAGACGCCGATTTGGAATATTCGCCTTCTGACTTTTCAGCAATTACAGCTCCAATTGTTTCCGGTAAAGCAGATGTGGTTTACGGTTCAAGATTCCAGGGAGGCCCGGGAAGAGTTCTGTACTTCAAACATCAGTTAGGAAACAGGTTGATAACTTTTATTTCAAACCTTCTTACTGACTTAAACTTCACAGATATCGAGACCTGCTATAAAGCATTCAGAAGAGAAGTTATTCAGAATATTATTTTCGAATCAGAACGCTTCGGTATCGAAGTAGAGATAACTGCGAAAATAGCCAAAGCCAAACTATTAAAAATTTATGAAGTACCTATCACTTACAATGGCCGTACATATGCTGAAGGGAAGAAAATTACCTGGAAGGACGGTTTGGCGGCTCTATGGCATATTATCAGGTTTAACCTACTAAAAAACCCATCTTCTTACTTCAAGAAACCATGGGACAAGCTTTCCAGATAAACCCTGATGAATTCAGATAAAAAATTAGGTTTGATTGCACCGAAAGAAACTACTTTTTCAAATCCTATAAAAGTTGGGAATCTCGAAATATATCTGCCAAGCGTTTTTGGTTTCTGCGGGGGGGTAGTCCACGCCATAAAACTGATGGAAGAAACAATTTCTACCTGCTCATCACATCAAATATTCATACTTGGAGAAATCATTCACAACAATAATGTCAATGAATATTTTGCCTCAAAGGGCGTAAAAATCGTTCCACATAATGAGCTTGAAACTATTTTTTCTATTGCTGACAGCGAAGATGTCATTGTGATTCCTGCATTTGGCATTGATCAGGACCTAGAAGAAAAGATAAGAGCCAAATACAAAAGAGTAATAGATACGACCTGTAAAGATGTAAAAAGAGTTTGGAAATTTATCTCTTCTGAGTCCAAAAATGGTTCGACGATCCTAATTCACGGACATCCATTTCACCCCGAAGTAGAAGCAAGTATTTCCCGGGCTTCTAAAAATTCGGCCGTCATAGTAATTCCAGATATGGCTTCTGCAAATATTCTTGTGAAGCACCTTACAGACGAAGAGAACAAATCTAAAATCCATATCATCCGCCCTGACAAATTAAATCTGTCTAAAGTTTCCATGGCAAATCAGACGACTATGCTTTACTCCGAGACTCTTGCAATAGAGGAAGTTTTAATAAATGCTTTTGAGGCAAAAGGATCGTTCTTTACTTCATGCAAAACTATATGCAAAGCTACGCATATGAGACAAACTGCGGCCGAAAAACTTCTGTGCAATAAAGAGCTTAATTTAGTATTTGTTGTCGGCGGCTATGACAGCAGTAACACTAATAACTTGTATAAACTTTCAAGATCTAAAGAGCATAAAACTTTTTATATCAGGGATAGTTCATCATTTGATGAAAATTTAGTTCTTAAGCACTTCATTCCCGAAACAGAGGAAATAGTTCAAACAGATCTTAAGTCTCTGATTTCAGGAGCTAAGAAAATAGCCATCCTTGCAGGAGCATCTTGCCCTATTTCACTAGTTGAAGGAGTTATTCGTAAATTATCTGAGATCAGCAAGGAATAATACTATTCCAAAGCCCCATGATTCTTTGCAATATCGATCCAATGTTCAGCAAGATTTTTTGGATTTGTCCCTATACCACGAGCAAGATGCAATGCTACTCCCATTATTAAAACAGAAGCTTCATGTAATTCTTGATTTATTTGCAAAGCTCCAAATTTTTCTTGCGCTTTTAACTGGAGTAAATCATTATGTTTTCGAGCAAATAAAATTGAATCTTCTAAATCGTCAGAAATTTCCGGAAGCATTAAATAATCCATCCACTCGCGACCTATCCTATCTGCTAATACTTCTGGAAGCTCATTGCCCATTTTTCTCCATAGTGCCAATGTTTTCTTATCTCCAGATTTAGCTAAGCCAGTATCAAGGAGAAGCATAAATGATATATCAGCCAAATTTTGCATCAGGTCTAAATATTCATCTTGAGCCTTTTCAAACTTATCTGTTATCTGGCCTTTACGATATTCGCCTACAGTTAAATAAGGTAATCCGGAAACTTCCGGGCATCCTTCCAAACACGGAAATTCATGCCCTTGGTACATATAGTGAACCTTTTCACTTTGTATTTGACGCCCCAATGGATATAGCCGACAACATAGCGGGCGCCCCAAATGCACGCTGCATCCAAAATTAGCGACATATTGACTACAGGCTTTTTGATTCTTCCACCCTTCTTTTCCATCAAACCGCAAACGAATCCCTCCGAACTCACAATAAAGATTGCGAAATTCCCTTGGAGTAATTTTTTTCTCCCTGGCAAGAGAGACCAACTCCCATGGATTAAGCAGCACAAGCTTCCCATGACAGCAAGTTCCAGTTCGTGAACAAGTCAGAGGCAATTTATCTTTAATAATGAGTTTTGTGGTGGTTACCATTGTTTTAGTAAGTTTTGATGGCTTCAAGCATCTTTTGGCTGGCTTTGCCTCTGTGACTTATTTTATTTTTGACTTCGGATTCTAGTTCGGCAAAAGTTTGAGTGAATCCTTCAGGAACAAATACAGGGTCGTAACCGAATCCATTTTCTCCTTTTGGATAGTCAATTATTTTTCCCCGAACTTCGCCCCTGAAAATTTCGACTTTTCCGTCAGGTGTTGAAATGGCAATCACGCAGACGAACCGAGCATTTCTATTTGTCTTGTCCTTGAGCTCGCCAAGTAGTTTTTTTATTCTGTCGCTGTCACTCGCTCCGTCTCCAGCGTATCTTGCAGAATAAACGCCCGGTCTATTATCAAGGGCTTCTACTTCAAGTCCTGAATCGTCGGCGAACACAAAGGTGTGCTTTTCCAATGCGATCGCTTTTGCTTTCAGCACGGCGTTTTCCTCGAATGTCGTACCTGTTTCTTCGATTTCATGGCAGAAACCTGCCTCGGACATTGAGATAACTTTGAAGTCGGAATTCTCAAGTATTTTTTTAAGTTCAATTATTTTATGTTTATTATTACTTGCTATCAGGAGTGTCTTTTTGTCTCTCATTTACTTATGACCTTTTATAATGCGAAATAGTTTAAATTCGAATTATACATTATTTTTATAAAAACCGTGACTGGAAAAAGGAATTTCAAATACTATTTTTTCGCTGTCAACAAAGATTTTATACAACTAAATATAAGAGGTTTTGACTATTATGGATAAGAACTCAATCCAGGAACTTCAAAACAAGATTTCAGAAGTAGCATCATTTATTCCCAAATTAAGAACTGAAATTGGCAGAGTCATTGTCGGGCAGGATGCACTTATCAATAGAATGATCCTTTCTCTAATAGCAAATGGACACATTTTACTTGAAGGTTTGCCTGGCTTGGCCAAAACTCTGGCAGTTAAAACAGTCGCTCAGTCGGTTAAGGGTTCGTTCTCCAGAATCCAGTTCACCCCCGACTTACTCCCGGCAGATGTCATAGGGACAAATGTATATAACCCAAAAGACAATACCTTCAGCGTAAAGAAGGGACCAGTTTTTGCTAATATCACCCTGGCGGATGAAATCAACAGGGCTCCTGCCAAAGTGCAAAGCGCACTCTTAGAGTGCATGCAGGAAGGACAAATAACAATTGCCGGACAGTCCTTTAAGCTCCCTTATCCATTCCTTGTTATGGCAACTCAAAACCCAATTGAACATGAAGGCACTTACTCTCTTCCTGAAGCTCAGGTGGACAGATTTATGTTCAAACTCAATATTTCCTACCCTAAGAGAAATGAGGAAAAAATTATACTCGACAGAATAGCTCATACCAAACTTGAGCTCGAAGCAATGGCAGTAATAACACTTGAGAAGATTGTCGAAGCCCGCGAATGGGTGGACAAAGTTTACATAGATGACAAAGTAATCGAATACATCCTTGACCTTACGATTGCGACAAGACCCAAAGAACATTCTCAGCTCTCACTCAGACAATCCAATGCCAAGATCAAACATCTTGATTCTCTGATCCAATACGGTGCTTCTCCGAGAGCTTCCATCTTTATGGTTCTAGCTTCTAAAGCGGCGGCATTTATGGAAGGAAGAGCTTATGTAGTACCTCAGGATGTCAAGAATGTAGCGCATGACATTCTAAGGCATCGCATCATGGCAAGTTACGAAGCAGAAGCAGAAAATATGACAACAGATGACATTATTAAAACGATACTTGACGAGCTTCTTACTCCATGATCGTCTAAATTTTAATTTTATTTCTAAATTATGATTTCAGCTGAACTTCTCTCCAGAATAAGAAAACTCGAAATCCGCACCCGCAGGATGGTTGATGACCTTACTGCAGGGGCTTATCATAGCGTATTCAAAGGAAGCGGCATAGAATTTGAAGATGTCCGCGAATATACGCAGGAAGATGATGTAAGAGATATTGACTGGAATGTTACTGCAAAGATGGGAACTCCGTATATTAAAAAATATGTGGAGGAAAGAGAACTTACAGTCATGCTTTTAGTTGATATGTCTGCTTCAAATTATTTTGGCAGCAAAGAGAAAACTAAAAAAGAAACTGCCGTAGAAATAGCCTCGCTTTTGGCGTTCAGCGCGATAAGGAATAACGATAAGGTCGGACTGCTGATGTTTACCGACAAGGTTGAGTTTTATCTTCCTCCCAAATCAGGGAGAACTCATATATTGAGATTAATCCGTGAAGTGCTTGTTAGAAAACCAGAATCCAGAGGCACCAATATTTCGGCAGCCTTAGAGAAAATCATGAAGATTCTTCATAAAAAAGCTGTGGTATTCCTCATAAGCGACCTGATAGACACAGAAAGCAATTTCGGCAAAGCGCTGACAGTAGTTAATAAGAAGCATGATGTGGTCGCAGTGAGAGTTCTTGATAATATCGAACTCAACTTTCCTAAATCTGGGCATCTCAATCTAAGTGATTCAGAGAACAGCCAAATATCATTTTTCTCTGCAAAAGGCAAAAACCTTGAGGTTTTTAAGGAAAAGGCAAAAGCACTTCACAAAGAGAGCAAAGATGTCTGCATCAAATCAAAAGTTGATATTATAGACATTGTTTGCGGAGAGGATTTTATTAAACCTCTTATGTCGTTCTTCAGAAGAAGAGAAAGGATTTTAAATAAATCATGATTAGGAAGTTCCTTAAAATTTTATCAATTACAATCGCAGCAATAATCTTGCTCCTTTGCTTCTTAGGCGCAGCTATTTACATAAAATATAGGACTGTTACAAATGCAAATGCTCCGGTACAATTCGTCAAAAGCGCAATTATTCCATCTGATGAAACTCCTCTTGGTGAAGTAGTACAAGCTGTAATAACTATCAAGTCTCCCTGGAATAAAACTCCGATAACATCCGAAGCCAAAAGCGCCAACGGAAGCCAGCTTATCGGTAAAGCGCAATTCGTTAAGGTTAATAATTCCTGGGGATTCTGTACATGGAATATTATTCAAAAACTTCAGTCTTATACTGTAGGGATTATTCCTGAAGGCGAATTCCATGTTTCTTTCTCTCCAGATAAAGATGGGAAGAAAGATATTCTGGACTTAAAAATCCCTGAATTTACATCGCTTGAGATTAAAAATGTTACTGACAAACCGATAGTTGCTTCCAAAGAAGAGATAAAATCAATAACTCAATCGAAAGCATTTTATTATGTTTGTTCAGGAATAGTCCTGCTAATTATAATCGTGGTTTTATGGTTTATCTTTAGGAAAAAGAAAGCCCAAATCAGGATTTTGACCCCATGGGAACGAGCTATTCTGGCTTTGAATGAACTAAAAATAGAATTCCTTAGAGGAGAAATCACTCCTATAAAATGCTTATTCAAACTCACCGATGCCGTAAGATTTTATCTTGAAGAAAGGTTTGATATTCATGCTCCTAAACAAACTACCGAAGAATTTATGACAGGCATGGAAAACTCATCAAGTCCTTTAACTAATCAGGACAGAAACTTCCTCAGAGAGTTTATGCTGTCAGCCGACATGATAAAGTTCGCAAAATACGATGCCGACATGAGCATGATAGAAACATCTATTGAAAGAGCCCTTCTTTTGATAGCCGAGACAACTCCGGTCCAGGATGCAAATAAAGTAGAGGCTAAGGAGTAAGTATGGGCGAAAGTTTTACAAAATTTGTTGCAGGTTTCAGATTTGAATCGCCATGGTATTTGCTGCTGATTCTCCTGATAATTCCCCTGATTATACTCAATCTCAAAAGGAAGAAACCAACGCTCAGAATTCCATGGATAAAACCATTTGTAGAAGCAATAGGGAAACCGTCTAGATTCAATACTTCACATCTCTCATCTATTCTGTACTCTTTCGGACTTCTGCTTCTGATAATTGCGCTTGCCAGGCCTCAATTTGGGATAGAACAGCTTATTCAGAGAGCTGAAGGCATTGACATGATGCTCTTGATGGATCTTTCCGGAAGCATGCAGGCTTTGGATATTTCGCCTGATATGAGCGCATCACGAGTTCGAAGCGGAATTGAGGACGGCTCAATAAAGCAAAGAATTGAATACTCAAAAGAGGAGATTATTAAATTTATAGGCAAGCGCCCTAATGATAGAATCGGGCTGGTCGTATTTGCTCCTAAATCTTATCTGGCATCTCCACCTACGCTGGATCACGCATTTCTTCTTTCTCACATAAATAATGTTACTTCAGGAATTGTTGGGGAATATACAAACATTGCCGCTCCTATAGCAAGCGGAGTAAATAGTTTAAAAGATGCTCCGTCCAAAAGAAGGGTAATGGTATTATTTACTGATGGAAGCAATAATGTAAATGACAGGATTAGCCCTCTGCAAGCGGCTAAACTGGCCAAGACTTTCAATATCACGATTTACACAGTAGGCATCGGAAGCAATACAGCTTTCATACTGCAAAACACTCCAATTGGAGTTCAATTCGAGCCTATTTATGGACAGTTTGACGAAAAGCTCATGGGTGACATAGCATCATTAACAGGTGGAAAATATTTCAGAGCAGCCGACTCAGAAGGACTCAAAACTGTTCTTAACGAAATCAACAAAATGGAAAAGACAACCGTCACAAGTCCAAAATTCGTTGACTACAGTGAATACGGTCCCAAACTTGCCATTTTGGCAATAATCCTAATTCTTCTCGGGCTAATTTCTGAGAACCTCATATTTCCCAGAATCCCGTAAACTTTACACGGGCAAGATACCCGTGCTACGATTGGGTAAGGTGATAGTGAAGGCAGGTAAAGCGGGGGGCGCATTGGAAGTTTAAGATGGCGATGGAGACTGCTTTCTTTGAGCCGATAAGAACAAGCAGTTTTTTTGCTCTGGATACTCCAGTGTAAAGCAGATTCCTCTGAAGCATTATATAGTGAGACATTACGCAGGGGATGACCACAGCAGGGAATTCGCTTCCCTGTGATTTATGAATAGTTACTGCGTAAGCCAAAGTCAGCTCAAGCGATTCATCAAAGTCGTAAGGTACGGTTCTGTCATCATATTTTACTGTAAAGATGCTGGCCTTTATATCTATAGAAGAGATAAAACCGATGTCGCCATTGAAGACATTTTTGTCGTAGTTGTTATGAGTCTGCATCACCTTGTCGCCGGCTTTGAAGAACCTATTGCCGTAATTGAAACTATGCGATGAGTTTTGATTAAGGCTCTTCTGAAGTTTCTCATTAAGCGCAATCGTTCCGCAAACACCTTTGCTCATCGGAGATAGCACTTGAATATCTTTGATAGGATCGAGACCAAACCGTTGTGGAATGCGTTCTGTAACCATTTTAATGATAGTGTCAGAAACTTTTTCATTATCATCTTGTTCTATCCAATAAAAATCCGACAACCGATTATTTGCATCCTTCTCGAAACTAAACATTCTTCCCTTATTGACCAGATGCGCGACTGAAATAATTTTACTCTGAGCCGCCTGTCGGTAAATCTGCTTAAGAAAAGTAACCGGACAGACGGATGAGGCAATCAAGTCTTTAAGCACATTTCCCGGTCCTACTGACGGAAGTTGATCTGCATCGCCTACCAGCACAACCGTAGTTCCCATTTTTATTGCTTTGAAAAGGCTAAAGGCTAAAGGCATATCAAGCATTGAGCATTCGTCCACTACAATTAAATCAGCCCGAAGTTTATTTTTTTGATTAAAGACAAATCCTTTGGTAATTGGCTCCCATTTGAGCAGCCTATGGATAGTTTGCGCTCTATAACCCGTGGCTTCGGACATTCTTTTCGCGGCTCTTCCTGTCGGAGCGGCTAGATAAACTTTTAATTTAGTGCATAATGCCCGCCTTATGATTTCGCTGACAACAGTAGTTTTTCCTACGCCCGGTCCGCCGGTTATGATAGATATCGGACATTTGGCAATATTGTTTATTGCTTCATTTTGATCGCCATTAAATATGATTGTATTGTCTTTCGATGGAGGAGCATTGTTTAAAAACATTCCTTTATGACTTCTGGCTCCAAGCAAGCTTTTAATAATTGAAGCTAATTGGAGTTCGGAATTCCTCAAAATAGTATCGAAGATAAAGAGACCTGTTTTAGAGTTTGAGAAGATAGTATCTATAACGCATTCGCCTTTATCCGAAGCGTCAGCAATACTTTTTCTGCTCTCTTCGTTTGTTATTTCCAGTGTATCAGCATTAATCTGGACAAACTCTTCGTGTGGATAACAGGTATGTCCGACATCGGCAAGTTTTCTCAGCGTATATTTAATTCCTGCGATAAGCCGTTTTTCATCGTTATGACATATCCCAAGATTTTTAGCAATATTGTCGGCTCTGATAAAACCTATACCACTAACCATTTCAGCAAGTGAGTAAGGATTATTTTTTACTATCTTTAAAGCATTTGAACCAAATTGCTTATAAATTCTAGTGCAGTAGGCAAGGCTAATGCCCAACCCCTGAAAAAAGATAGTTACTTCGCGTTTATCAGCTTGTTCTTGCCACGACTTCCTGACCGACTCAATAGTTTTGCGACCAAAGCCAGAAATTTCGGAAAGCCTGGCCGAATAATTATCGAGAATATCCAGAGTCTTTTCTCCGAACTGGGCAACAATCATTTTTGCCCGTTTAGGGCCGATCCCATGAATTAAACCTGATGAAATGTACTTTTCGATTCCTTCTCTGGTTCGAGGAAGTGTAAAAGAGAAGTTTTCCACTTTCAGGTATTGACCATACTCCTGATGCTTTTCCCATTTACCTGAGGCCTTTATCCCCTGTCCTTCGAAAACTCCTGCTAATGGTCCTGTAAGAGTTAAGAGTGATCCATGTTTATCATGAACTCTTACAACACTATAGGATTCGTCTTCATTCGTGTAAACTATTTTCTGAACTTCTCCTTCGACCTGAGCAAGAGGCGGCATTTGTATAGAGTTTTCCTTTTCTGAAATAATCGGGGCTTTATATGAGAAAAGGTCTGATGGATTAGCAGCCATTCCTACGCCTCAAAAGAAGTTGACAAATAACATAGAGTCCATACGATGCAAAAATAAAAATAATCCCTTCAGCAGGCAGTCTAAACCTCGGCGTCGAAGCTGGCCCGCCGACTAGAATGAAATAAACGGCGCATAGAATTAAGAGAAATACGAAAAGAAACTGCCCATTAGAATCTTTCAAAGCTCTTATAGCCCCGATAACAGACATTATGTATTGGATAAAAAGCAAAATAGTCAATGGAAGGAGAATCAAAAACAGACCGAAATTCCCTGAAAAATAGTATTTTACACCGGCTATTAGTCCCTCCGAGTTTATGACTGCAAGGGTTCCATTGTCTCCAAGCTGAAAACCAAACGCTCTAATAAAGTCGCCTGATACTGGAAGTAATGTGTTCAAAGAGGTTTTTAATTGAATAATCGCATATTTAAAAGGATATTCAAAAATGATTTTCCATCCCTCTTTTGATGCGAAGTCTGCCTGTTCTTTCTGGGTTTTCAACGCAGATAGTTTAGAATCGAACTCTTTTTGAATCTGGCTAAATGGTTTTTCGGTGATTTTAGCTTCCAAAGCGCAGGCGTTGTATCGGTAAGTATTTATGGCTGAGACGGTCGAAATCCCAAAGTAGTCACTGGCCAGATAGTTTCGCAGTCCCCATCCAAAAAGAATGATATAACAAGTTAATCCTGTAAGCAAAAATGCTTTGAAACTTTTTGTCTTAATCAGAACAAAGAACAGGAAAAGCAGGCTTAATGGAAGAAACACCACCCTTGTTAGAGTCAGGACAGCCATCACTATCCCAACGGTAAAACAGAAAGCAACGGAAGGCTTGCGATCCGTAAATCTTACTAAAAACAAAAGTAAACAAACTAAAAGAAAAGCGAAGAGAGTTTCGCTTAATATTTGGGTAAAGCTCGATATTGCCAGAGGTGAAAAAGCGTAGAAGAGCCCAGTTATTGCAGCAAACGCCAGATATTTGAAAATTCTGAGCGCGATCAGAAATATCATAATGGCCGTCAGTGAATCTAAAATTGATTGTGTGATAACGGTAAATGGGATAAAAGAAGATGGAAAAAAGAACTTTATAAGAGCAAGATAAACAGGATAAACAGGAACTCTGAAAATCTCCTGACAATTGAAACCATAAGAAAAATTCTGACAGATTGAATCGGCTAGACGGATATAATCATACGAGTCAGGATATAAAACAGCGTTATTCTTAAGAGCAAAAAATGCAAATATGATTCTTGCTACAAAAGCTATTAAAAAAATGCCCAGAGCACAAAGGATGAAATCCCTTCTTTTCTGAACAGATGCAATTCCTATTTCTTTTGGTTTCATAAATTTAAGTTTTTTAAATGCTCTCAACACATTGCCAGAGTTTCTTAAAGCCTTAAACTATAGTCTGACAAGATAACAAATTAAAGGATTATACAATTGATGAAAATAAGAAACAAGTTACTCTCCCTAACCTTAATAGCGTTAAATTTACTTCTCTTTCAAGTGTTTGCGGATGAAGAAACTGCAACAGAAGAAAAACAAGTTGAATCCTCTCAGATAACAGCGCCGGAAAGTAAATCTGAAAAGCAAGAAGTAGAACAAGTTAAATCTATTGATGTCAGATATTCAGCCTATGACAGAGACAATACAGATGTAAATGGTGTCAGATTCGGTTTGCCGATGTCGTCAGGTCTTGGGACAGTTGACGGTGCGGAAATATCGCTGGTCTGCAGTGATACTGCAAATATTATAGGTTTTCAGGGAGCTCTTCTTGTCAATATGACAAATAACCTCAACGGGTTTCAAATGGGGATGGCCAATATGATCAGGGAACACGGTAAATGGGGACAACTCGGCGTTATCTGCTTTGCCGCAAAAAGAGTCGAAGGATTTCAGATGAGTCTTTTCAACTACTCAAGAGGCACGGATGGAGTTCAGATCGGTATAATCAGTTATGCTGAGGATCTTTCTTACCTGCAGTTTGGAATACTCTGTTACAATAAGGAAGCATGGGTTCCGATGCTTATAGGCATTAATTTCGATCCTGCAATATTTGAGAGTTCATATGACGATGAAGACCTTACGGTGGAAGACCCCGAAGGACAGACCGTCGCAGAAGATGAATCAGAAATAACTCCAGACACTACTTCAGACACTGCAAAAGCGAAAGAAAAAGAAGTTTCATGGTTTAGCTTTCTTGAATAGTTAAAGAGTCGCTCTAATTTTCAGAGGCTTTTTAACTTAAATTTTTGGACTATGTACCTTTTTTTAATTGGTGTATGCTTTATTCTGCTCGGAGGAATTGCTTCCATCCTGGCAAGGGATGAACGAAAAGGGTTTGTTTTTTTGCTCTTCTACGGCACAGGGGCATTCGTGTCGCTGGCTATCTCTCTTCGGAGTCTCATTTTCTCTTACCGCTATGGATGTTCATTTGAAATGGGCTTTCCCGCTGGCACACTTTCATTAGTCTTTGACCCGCTGTCAGCATTTTTTGTTACTTTGATTATTGTGATGGGCTTCATCGGTGTCCTGTATGGAGCTTCCTATTTGAAGAGTTATCATAATAAAGGGTATGGATTAACTTCACATTATCTCTTTTTAGGAATATTCTTTTCTTCGCTGATTCTGCTACCTGTGATTCGAAATGCTTTTTTCTTTATCATCGTATGGGAATTTATGTCTCTTTCTTCTTTCTTTCTCGTTATTTTCGAAAGCAAAAAAAGAGAAGTTCTTTCGGCTGGAATCAATTATCTTGTTACAATGCATATTTCTGTAGCGTTTCTGATTATTGGGTTTGTCATACTCTCGAGCATTTCAGGAAGCTACAATTTTTCTTCATTTGAGAGCGTATTAAAAGGCAACCGCTATTTAGCAGACGCCGTTTTTGTCATTCTGTTTTTAGGATTTGGTATCAAGGCAGGTTTCGTTCCTTTCCATTTCTGGCTTCCGAAAGCTCATCCTGCGGCTCCGAGCCACATATCAGGAGTCATGTCAGGACTGATGATCAAAATAGGCATCTACGGTATTTTAAGAGTCATACTAATGATAGAAAAGCCGTCCTTTGAAATGGCTTACTTTCTGCTTGTAATATCTGTCTTTACCATGCTATATGGGATTTTTAATGCTTCTGCTCAGAAGGATATTAAAAGGCTTCTAGCATATAGCAGTATTGAGAATATCGGGATAATCGGCATCGGTATATCTGTAGGAATGCTGGGAATTGTTTATGAGAATGGCACAGTCGCAGTACTAGGTTTTGCAGGAGCGCTCTTTCATTTGCTAAACCATGCCATATTCAAGGAACTTCTTTTCTTCTGCGCAGGTTCAGTTTATTCCAAAACTCATACCAGAAACTCAGAAAAACTCGGCGGACTTATAAAGAAAATGCCTTACACAGGATCATTATTTCTACTAGGTTCAATGTCAATCTGCGCTCTTCCGCCCCTAAATGGATTCATTAGCGAATTTCTAATTTTCATGGGACTCTTGAATGGGCTTAAGATTCACATCATGAACATATTGATAATATTTCCGATAGTTATGGCCGCTCTAGCGTTTGCAGGAACTATGGCGATGCTGACCTTTACGAAAGCTTTCGGAATAACTTTTCTTGGCATGCCGCGAAGTCAGGAAGCAGAGCATGTCGAAGGAGATGTTTCTCCTGAAATGATAGCGCCCAAAGTGATTCTGGGAATTATGATCATCCTGCTTGGTTTGCTGCCACAGGCGGTATTGCCTGTGATTACTAATGTTGCGACTCAATTCTGCGCACAGATAAACGGCTATATTTTATCATACTTCGTGATGAACATGCTTTGGACTCTTTCAATCTGCCTTTTTGGCTTGCTTTTAGTTATTCTTTTTGCATGCGGACTTAAAGAACTTTATTTGAAAAGAAAGAATGTGCAAAAGTACAAAACCTGGGATTGCGGCTATCAGGCCGGGAATACAAGAATGCAATATTCCTCTTCATCATATTCATCGCTATTTACAGATACTTTTGAGAATGCTCTACATAAAAAAACTTCGCAGCGCACACCAAATGGAGTGTTCCCTCAAAGGGGATATTTAAAATTCAAAATCTATGACAATCTGGAGCTTTATATCCTTAAACCGATTGTTAAAGTGATAAATAACTTCTTTTCAAAATTTATCTGGATACAAAGCGGCAAAACTCAAATTTACATACTGTATGGGTTCCTTTTCCTAATACTTTCAATCGGAGGGCTGTTCTTTTTCACATACAGATAACATTATGTTTGAAATTATTACTGATATAATTCTGATACTCATCCTGCCCTTCTTATTCATAGGAGTGATAAACAAAACAAAAGCATTCTGGGGCGGCAGGAAAGGTCCTTCGATTCTTCAAAGCTTTTATGACTGTATAAGGTTGTTTAAGAAAGGCCAGGTAATCAGCAACACTGCATCTTTTGTTTTTTGCATGTATCCATTTGTTGTGCTTGGGACAACATTTTTCGCGGCATTGCTCGTACCTTTTGCCTTTAGTACAGCAATAATTAACATAAACGGCGGGTTCATCCTTTTTGCTTATGTTCTTGGATTAGGAAAATTTATGTCACTAATCGGAGCTCTTGATGTAGGAAGCAGTTTTGAAGGTATGGGGGCAAGCAGAGAGGCGGCCTTTTCCGCAATGGTAGAACCCGCATTTTTTATCGTAATGGCATCATTGGCGGCAATGACCGGAAATTTCTCATTCGGAAGCATATCGAGCCTCATGACTCATGCCGGGTCTCTTGGATATCTTATGATAATTTTAGCTGCAATTACATTCTTTATAATCATACTTGTCGAAGGATGCAGAGTGCCGGTGGATGACCCCAATACTCATCTGGAATTAACTATGATTCATGAAGTGATGATTCTGGATAACTCCGGGGCAGATCTTGCCATGCTTACTTATTCGTCTGCACTTAAAATGGTAATTTTCGCTTCTCTCATAGCCAATGTAATTCTACCTGACGACCTGTTTTTTACTCATTCGCTCATCTATTACCTTTTGATTGTATTTGTGATAGCTTTGCTTGTAGGCACTCTTGAATCTGCAATAGCAAGACTCAGAATGTCCAGGGTTTTAGATTTTATATTTATTATGAGTTCAATAGGATTAACCATACTTGCTCTTGTAGCAGTAAGTTTATTTTCGTAAGGATAATGTAAATTTATGGAAGACACACTGGTTTTGTTCTTTGCATTTACAATGCTCTATATGTCAGTTGCGAGCAGGCTTAAATCTTCTATCAAAATGCTCTGTCTGCAAGGGTTGCTATTGTTCTTAATATTCAATCAGCTATCAGCGCATGTTGAAACTTTTAACTATATCTTTCTTGCTTTTGAGACGCTGGTAATCAAGATGCTTGTTATCCCGATATTTATCTGGAAGATAGCGAAGAAAAATGAGACTTTTACAGACACTGAACCCAGCATGCCCAGATTCTACTCTTTGGTCATCGCCACTTTAATACTCTTTTTCGGATTCATATTCGCGGCAATTTCCAGACACCATCTGCTGGTAACAAACCCCATACCTTTCGGAATATCTATTTCGACAATCATACTAAGTTTGTTTTTTATAACTGTCAGAAAGAAAATCCTGACTGCCATAATAGGTTATATAATGATGGAAAACGGCATATTCCTTCTCTCTTTATCTATCGAGAAAGAGATGCCGCTTGTCGTTAATGCAGGAGTTCTTCTTGACCTCTTTATTGCGGTTTTTGTCTTGGGTTTTCTCGTTCATAGAATAGATAGGACTTTCGACAAGGACACTATGGATGTGTTGGTACAACTTAAGGATTCGGAGAATGATGATTGAGTTTATTTTAATATTCCCGCTTTTAAGCTGTATAGCGCTTATCTTTTTCAAAAATAAGACGCTTTCAAGCTGCTTGCTTATTATTAATGCAATTGCTTTATTAATTGCATCGGTAACACTATGCTATGCACTTAATAATGGCATAAAAATCCCATCACTTGTCGGACACTACTTCAAGGTTGATGATTTGAATATCCTCTTCTTCCTTGTTCTTGCTACTGTTTTCCTGGCTGTGGCCATCTACAGCAGCGGTTATGTAAAAGCTGTTAATATGCATAACAAAAAAGCAACTTATTACTCCGTAGGCATCCTGCTTTTTGTCTTTTCGATGACAGGAGCTGTTTTAAGTTCCAACATGGCTCTTTCGTGGGTTTTCCTTGAAGCCACAAGTCTTACAAGCGCTTATCTGATATATTTTGAAAAAACCAAACAGTCGCTGGAAGCCACATGGAAGTATGTATTTATATGCTCAATAGGAATATCACTTGGATTTGTCGGGATAATTCTTCTAACTGCATCACTTCCGTCTATTAATAGTTTATTTTTCAAGGACTTATACGCTAACCCCTCATTGTTTAACCATCTATGGCTCAATATTGGATTTGTCTTCTTCCTTATAGGCATAGGAACAAAAGCCGGGCTTGCTCCAGTACATTCATGGCTTCCTGATGCTCACTCCGAAGCGCCTTCGCCTGTCTCTGCTCTTCTTTCTGGCGTCCTTCTAAATACGGCATTATTGCTTATCCTGAGATATTTTCACATTCTCAATATTGCAGAATGTGCCTCTTATGGAAAATTTCTTCTTATTTGCATGGGCATCTTATCAATTTTCATAACATGCGTATTTGTGCTTAGAGTCAAAAACTATAAACGAATGCTGGCTTACTCTTCAATTGAAAATATGGGGATTATTGCAATTGGCGTAGGTATCGGCGGAATCGGAGTGTATGCATCGTTGATCCATCTGATTTTTCACTCTCTGGCCAAATCATCATTCTTCATGACTTCGGGCAATATTCTTATTCGTTTCAGAAGCAAACGCATTGACAACATCTCTGAAATAGTTCGAAGCGATTCCTATACAGCATGGCTCTGGATGCTGTGTTTTGTCGCTATTGCCGGGATCCCGCCATCTCCGCTTTTTATCAGCGAATTTTTGATTATAAAAGCTTTATTTGAAGCCAAGCACTATTTGATAATTTTGATTTTTGTTATTCTTATTGCTGTGATAATATTTGGCATCGCCAGAAGCGTTATAAATATGTCCTTCGGCAAGAGCGCTAAGATGGATGAACTGGACATAGTTGATGTCGTGAAATTCTCCTGGACGATGTATTTACCGCAGACAATTCTCCTGATTATTCTGGCTATCAGCGGGGTCTATCTCTGGCCGTTTATTTCTACGATGATTAAAAATGCGGCATCATTAATTTAAGCTTCTGGAACCAATATGGAAAATTTCTTAAAATTAGTCAATAATAAGACAGTTAAACTCTCTGAAGTTCCATTGCTGTCATTTGAAGCATTAAGATCGATGATAATTGAAAACTACACAGCAAAGCGTTTAAGATGCATCGGATTTTTCGGATGGGACAATTTACCGGATAATATCAGGCTTTTTATTGCTTTATCAGATGATAAAAACCACATAATCTACATATCCTCAGCCCTTCTTAAGAAAGGTTCATCATATCATTCAATTACAAAAGAAATCCATGCATTTCACATGTATGAGCGGGACTTCTACGAAGAATTCGGCATTATGCCTGAAGGACATCCATGGCTGAAACCTGTTAATTATCGGGAAAGTGCCTTTAATGATGAATCCAAGATGAAGGATTACTCGTTTTTCCAAATGGATGGAGAATCGCTTCATGAGGTCGCAGTCGGTCCAATTCACGCAGGAGTGATAGAGCCAGGGCACTTCAGATTTATATGCAGTGGCGAGGAAGTTTATCATCTTGAAATCCAGTTGGGGTACCAACATAGGAACATCGAGAAACTCTTTGTTGAAAGCAGTTTGCCCTTCACTCCTCATTTAGCCGAGTCCATTGCCGGGGATACAGTGATCGGGCACAATCTTGCCTATCTCAACCTTGTTGAATCTCTAACCGAGACTAAAATTCCATATAAAGATCAACTCATAAGAGCTATAGCTCTTGAACTAGAAAGAATTGCCATGCATCTGGCTGACTTAAGCGCATTGGCAAATGATATTGCATATTTGATGGGGAGTTGTGTTTTTGGAGTAACAAGGACAATTGTTATAAATACATTCTTATCCATCTGCGGCAATAGGTTCGGCCGTGGATTATTAAGGCCCGGCGGCTCTGCCTATGAC
>JBAXXY010000026.1:0-23324 GCA_037127655.1 Lentisphaerota bacterium | reverse complement strand
AGTAAGCATAATTCATGATACTAAATTTTAAGCATTATCCATTAAGAGTCAATATATGCCGAAGAATAAATTTCCCGAAGAAAGCTCCCCTCTTTTATTGACTATCCGGGTTTATGACCACCACTCAGGAGGCTGGCCGGTACAAGCAAGTACGCTGAGCCATTCTCTGCTGTTACGCTCAACTCTCTTCTTGAGATTATTAATTGCCTCAAGAGGAACATTGGTAAATTCCCCATGCCAGTACCCGACCATCATATCAGTTTTACCTGCCAT
Source organism: Lentisphaerota bacterium (assembly GCA_037127655.1). Taxonomy (GTDB): domain Bacteria; phylum Verrucomicrobiota; class Lentisphaeria; order Victivallales; family GWF2-38-69; genus GWF2-38-69. The sequence goes on along the minus strand of JBAXXY010000026.1, from coordinate 23,051 downwards.
AGCGGCATCAACTGCATATCTGGCGAGGTCCGCGCAAAAAATCTTGTCCTGGCTATTGGAAGGAACACTTCTTATTACATAGCTGGGGCTTATGTATCTTACATTTATTTCTGTATCAAATTTTTCCTTGAAATGCTTAGCTATGTCGTAACGCAAAAATTGTCCGATATCATTGAACTTCTTATTGCCTGAAGCATCTGTTTCCTTGCTTGTGCCTATCAAATCCTGTCCGGCGCCTTCAGCAATAGCTATCACGGCATGTCCCTTGTCCCCAAGTTTCCTTCTTACGCTTTCATAGAGACCGCCTTTTTCATAAAGAGGAATCTTCATTTCGGGGATCAGGCAATAGTCCACATTGCCATTGGCCCTTGCAGCAAAAGATGTAATAAATCCGGCATCACGGCCCATAAGTTTTACTATACCTATCCCGTTAGGAGCGCAGCTTGCCTCGATTTTGGCGCATTCAAGGACGCCTCTGCAAACTTCTACAGCCGTTTGGAAACCGAAAGAGCGTTCAACAAAAGGAATATCATTATCAATAGTTTTAGGGATTCCAACCACCGAAATGTCCAAACCCTGCTTCTCTATCTCTTCAGCCAGAGAATGCGCTCCCTTAAGAGTGCCGTCTCCTCCGATACAAAAAAGAATATTGATATTTCTGTCAACAAGGTTCTTAACCATATCCTTTATAGGCTGAGTCCCTCTTGAACTTCCCAGAATACTTCCGCCTCTGAGATGAATGTTCTCAACGATTTCGGGAGTCAGATCAACAGGCTGATATTTCGAGTTTGGCACAAGCCCAGCATAACCGAACCTGAAACCTACTATTTTTCTAACTTTATACCAGTGAGCAAGTTCAAGCACTACTGCACGGATCACATCATTCAATCCGGGACAGATTCCGCCACAACTTACAATACCCGCTTTAACATCTTCGGGATCATAGAATATTTTGCTTCTCGGCCCTGCTCTTTCAAAACTCTTTACATTAGGAAATTCCTTTACATTGACTTTTGAATCCAGAATGATTCTATCACCTCTGTCGCTGACATAGATAGTGTCCTTCAGGTCAAAATGTTTTAAGTCGGAAAGTGGAGATGGAATAGTCGCAAGACCAACCTTTTTAACAGCGTACTCAAAAGGGCTAACCTCATTATTTGAGGGTTCTCCTTTTTTATTAACTGCTTTTTCCTTGTCAGGCATAATTAAACTCCTTGTTTTGAATATTTTTATATATATTTAGTCAGTGAAAAATGATTCTAACATAAAGATACTTATTTGTCAGCATTATCGGTTTTTATTTTTAGAAAACTGTCTATGTCCAGCAGGAAGCAATTGACTATCTGTGGGTCAAACATTTTTCCTTTCTCTTCATTAAAATATCTTATAATCTGCTTAATATCCCAAGGCTCCTTGTACGGTCTCTTCGAGGAGAGGGCATCGAAAACATCCACTATTGCTGTAATTCTTGCAGAAAGTGGAATTTTTTCGCCCTTGCGCCCTTCAGGATAACCCGTTCCATCGTATCTTTCGTGATGATAGAGGGCTATTTCGTAAGCTGTGAGCATTAACTTTGAGTTTCCATTCTCAAGGATTTTAGCGCCTATTGTGGTATGTTTCTTGATAATTTCATATTCTTCAGGAGTTAATTTAGCAGGCTTCAGAAGGATACTGTCAGGTATGCCTATCTTGCCGACATCGTGCAATATTCCTCCAAGGCTTATAATTTCGCAATATCCCTCAGAAAGATTACAATTCTTTGCTAGAAGTTTAGAATACTCATACATTCTTTTGAGATGCATTCCAGTATCAGTGTCCCTGTTTTCAGCGGCTGAGGCAAGCCTGTAAACCATTTCATTTCTAGATAGGCGAACCTCTTCAGTTTTTTCCTTAACCAAATTTTCAAGACCGTCGCTATGTCCTTTGATCTGGCGAAGCATTAGAGTAAACTCCTGGCCTAATTCGCCTATTTCATCTTTATTTTTTATTTCCAGCACTGACATATAGTCATTTTTTTCTTTAATTCTCTTGGCATGAGCTACGATTTTTGAGATGGGACCGATTATCATCATCTCGATAGTTATACCAATCAATATAAGTAGAATAACCCCGCCAATTAATCCCAAATAGAATGATAAGTTAGCCATACCCCAGCTTTTAAGAAAAATCCCCCTCGACACAATAGTTTTAAGCTTAAATTCCAAATTACCATTGATGTCAGAGTATCCTGAAAAAGCCTCAAAGAATTGATTTGAGACAGGTTCAATATAGTAAATTCCATTACTAAGATCAAGACTGGAAGCGTAAGAGCGTTCTTTGCCAGTCAATGGCGCCATAGTGAAGTCAATCAGAAGCATTTTAGACAAGCTTTCCAATTTCTTAGTATCAACAATCGTTGCCATGACAAATGTACCTCTGCATTCGCCATTTTTATCCGCCGGGTAAATTGAGCATGAACCTACAATTACGATAAAACCTTTTACTCTGACAAGTCCGCTGTAACACTTTATTCCCGAAGTGTTTTTACTTGACAGTATATTGGGATATTCCTTAGCAAGGGCGTTATTCAAATCGTCAAGATCAGGATGAAGGTTCTTATCGTGGAGAGGATTTATACGGTCTCCCCAAACAAGTTTCTTGTCGGTATCATAAAGCATTATAAAATCCACATTATTATTCTCAAATGTGGATGAATCAAGATTAGTCTTGGTAAACGACGCATTCTTACCACCCATATATTCGTAGATATCATCCCAGATGGCATAATCCCGAACAATCCTTTCCAGATCTACTGAGATAAACTTCAGGCCTAATTCGCATCTTCGTATGTCCTGAAGGGCAATAGTTTTATCCATTGCTTCATAGGATGGAACTATATAGTAATGTTGCAAAAAGTAACTTGCTCCAATGTAGGCAATTATAGCAACAGCAAAAGTTATAAAAAATTTTTTCTTAAGTTTCATCTAATCAAGGTCATTTATACTTGCTCGAGAAATATGACAGCATTATATCAAAATAGTTAGCCTTTGGCAAGTACAGATAAAGCTCTTATATGATCAGGAGTAGTGCCGCAGCATCCGCCGGCCATCAAAGCGCCCTGCTCCAGACACTGTTTAACTCCTATTGCAAAAGTCTCAGGCGACATATCAAATAGTGTCTTTCCATTGACAAGCTTTGGTCTGCCAGCATTAGGTTGGACTAGTATGGGAAGCTTTGATGCCTTCTGATATATTTTGACAAGTTCTACCGTCTGGAATGGATCAATATCCCCGCAATTGGAAGCAATCATGTCTGCACCATTAGCCTCTAAAAGTTTGGCGCACTCTGAGGCACTGTGCCCCATAATAGTCCTGCACCCATTTTCAAGAGACATATAACTCATTGAAACTATCACAGGGAGATCAGATACATTTTTGCAGGCCTTCAATGCGCAGAGAGCCTCATTCATATCCATCATTGTTTCAATAAGAAAACCGTCCACTCCGCCATCCAATAGATATTGCGCCTGTTCAGCATAAGCATCTATTAACTGACTTGCTGTATATAGACCATATGGTTCAAGCATCTGACCTGTCGAACCAATATCGCCAACTACAAAATGACCTCTTCCGGCCCCTTTGGCAATCCTGGCTCCTTCGATATTAACTTTCTTCAGATCAATATCTATCGAATGCGCTTCCGTGTAAACGCTGTTCATGGTAAGAGTATTGGTGATAATAACATCAGCTCCGGCATCGAGGCATTTCTGATGAACCAGCCTAACCTTATCGGGGTTTGTGATATTATTCTGTCCGCCCATCTCAAGCCCCATAGACGCAAGCTCAGTTCCCATCGCCCCGTCAAATATGGCAAGTTTCCTATTATTAATCATCTCTCTAAAGCTCATTACAAAACTCCCTTTACATCGGATTCTAGGTTTATTTTAATTTATAAATTTTTCCGGGCAACTGCCTAATAACCCTCTTGACTTCAAGCTGCTGCAGCAATGCGAGGAGTTTACCGATTGGGATAGCGCTTTGAACAGCAAGTGAATCAACTGCTTTTTCTTCAAGTTCAAGCAGTTGCACAATCTTTTTTTCTTCATCAGAAAGAGATGCGGCAGGAGCATCTTGTAGCGGTAATAAATCCTGAGAAGCCGCAGAGTTTTTGTCAAACGGAAGAAAACCTGGAAGGAATTCAAATTCTTCAAAGATATCATCCACGCTTTCGACTAGTTTTGCGCCATTTTTAATAAGTTTGTTACATCCCTGAGATGATGGATTGTTGATCCTGCCCGGTATGGCAAAGACCTGTCTGTTTTGCTCCAATGCAAAGTTAATGGTTATCAATGCTCCGCTCTGGGTTCCTGCCTCTACAACCAAAACTCCTCTGGACAGACCTGAGATTATTCTGTTTCTCATAGGAAAAGAGCGCCTGGTGGGTGAAAACTCCATCGGAAATTCAGTGATAACGCCGCCGCCCAAATCAATCATCCTTCTAGCTAATTCTATATGTTCCTGCGGATGAAATCTGACAAGTCCTCCTCCCAGAACTCCGACTGTCACGCCTTTGGCATTCACTACAGCCTGGTGAGCCGCGCCATCTATCCCCATCGCAAGTCCTGATACAACAGTCCATCCTGCATAAGCCAGGGATGATACAATCGAATCGCAAACTTCCTTGCCGTACGAAGTCATTTTCCTTGAACCTACTATAGCGATGGTATTATTAAAATCAGCGACCAGTTTGCCTCTGACATAAAGGCATAATGGAGGATCGGAAATTTCTTTAAGCTGAGTCGGGTATTCATCATCTGCAATCGTATAAATTTTAGCTCCGCCGCGCTGGACCATATCGAGTTCTTTTTTAAGTTGTGTGGATGCTTCCCAATTGTGAATTCTTTCGGCAAGAACCTCCCCAATTCCATTGACTTTGGACAGTGTTCCGACAGATGATGAAAGAGCCGAAGAAATGGAACCGAAGTTAGCAATTAGAGCTTTGTACTTTGTATGCCCTATCCCATTAAGTAGATTTAAAACAATTATTGCTTCTCTTTCTATCATAAGTAAGCCCTCATGGCTTGCAGAATAATCTCTTTATCCACATCACAAACTATCTTCACTTTGCCAATCTCATTGTCAGGAATGACAAAACTTATCTTTCCGCCCTTTGTTTTCTTATCGCTCATCATCGCATCATAGATAGTTTGGACATCTATATTAAGACCTGACTTTACGGGCAAACTGACTCCTTCTAAAAGTGATGAAAGCGCATTAATTTTATCTCTGTCGAAACATCCGAGATTTACGGCAAGTTCGCATGCCATTAGCATTCCTATTGCGACAGCTTCTCCATGAATGAATTTGTTATATCCCGAAACCATCTCCAAAGCATGCCCGAAAGTATGTCCGAAATTCAATATCGCCCTCAAAGATTGCTCCTTTTCATCTTTTGATACTATGTCTGCTTTGAGAGAACAGCATTTTGCAATGATATAAGAGAAAACATCAAAGTCTGAGGAGTTGATTCCAGATAAATTATTATGCAGATAGGCAAAGAAATTTCCATCTAGAATCATGGCGTATTTGATAACCTCTGCCAAACCTGCTGAAATCTCTCTCCCGGGCAAAGTCTCAAGCATTGAAACATCTATAAAAACTCCCTTTGGTTGATAGAAAGTGCCGACAAGATTCTTCCCTTCAGGAAGGTCTATAGCTGTCTTTCCGCCTACGCTGGAATCAACCATCGCAAGAAGGGTAGTCGGGATCTGAATGTAATCTATCCCTCTCATATAAGTTGATGAGGCAAAACCTGCCATATCTCCGCAAACTCCTCCTCCAAGAGCCAGAATGCAAGAGTTCCTGTCAAGCCTGGCTTTTACCAAAGTCCGAAGCAATTCCTCGAAAGTCTTAAATGTCTTACTGCCTTCTCCAGCCGGAAAAACAAATTTTCCCAGAAACTGAGATTTAACTCTTAGCAAATTCTCAAATACCTGGCCGTAAAGTTCATCCACATTGGAATCTGTAACAATAAAAGAAGATCTGCCCTTAATCATTGGCAACAAGGCATCACGATGTAGCTCTTCTTTATTCTGAGATATAAATATTTTGTAGGAATTTTCTTTTAAATTTACGCTGACTTTATTCATTAAAATAAGATAGTGTTAGACTTTATTTGCGCCTTTACCCGAAAAATCCATCTCGGTAAGCGTATTAGTGATACTCTCTTTTGAAACAAGGCCTTCTTTGTACAAGTCCGCAAGCGCTCTGTCCATAGTTATCATTCCGTCTTTTGAACCTGTTTCTAATGCAGAAGGTATCAAATGGATTTTTGACTCTCTTATCAAAGATTTAATCGCAGTTGTTCCCAAAAGTACCTCAAATGCCGCAACTCTTGAGGTCTTATCTACTGTAGGAATGAGTCTTTGAGAAGTAATGCATAGAAGAGTACCTGCAAGTTGAGTCCTTATCTGATTTTGCTGGTCATCAGGAAATGAGTCTATTATTCTATCTACGCTTAGGTATGAACTTCCCGTGTGGAGGGTTGACAAGACCAGATGCCCAGTTTCAGCTGCAGTCAGAGCGGCAGCCATCGTCTCTGGATCGCGCATTTCTCCTATCATTATTATGTCGGGATTCTGCCTTAATATGTACTTCAAACCATTAGCATAGCTATTAGTATCGGAGAAGACTTCTCTTTGTTCGATAATAGATTCTTTATTATTATGCACATATTCAATCGGATCTTCGATACTTATAATATGTGATGATCGGGTCCGATTTATGAGATCTATCAAACAGGCCAAAGTAGTACTCTTTCCGTGTCCTGTCGGACCGCTCACAAGAATAAGTCCGCTTGTTTTGTCGATTATACTCAAGAGAGCTTTCGGAAGGCGCAGGAACTGAGGAGAAGGAATTACATCAGAAATTAATCTTATGGCTATTGCGACATTACCTTTCTGGAAAAAGCCATTTACTCTGAAACGGCTTTGCGCTCCGGCTTTTTTCTTAGGATCAACCATTATGCTTAAAGCCATGTCAATTTCTTTGTTTTCTTCAAAAAGAGCCCTCTGTGTAGCTGAAAGGATACTGAAGAAAAGCCTTTTGGTGTCCTGCGGACCAAGCACCCCTGACTCGAGATATTGGATGGCGCCATTAATGCGAAGAGACGGCTTAGATCCCACGGTGATTATTAAATCGCTGGCCTTATTATAAACAGCCGTTTTGAGAAGGAGTTTCATATCAATTTTTTTATCAAAAGCTTCGACAATTCCGGCGTAACCTTTAAAACTCTTTACTCCTGTCTCCATCCCTTCGACAATAAGATTGAATTCATCTTTATTAGTCGCGACCTGATACCCCTCATCAAAGGTTATCGAGCCGCAATTCTTCAAGTCGGCAAGGTAGCGATCAAAAGTAATCGTACCTTCTTCACTTCCTGTTCTCATCACATCTTCTATGTCTGATATTGCTCCTGCAGCTATATATTTTGAAATAAGAGGCGTAACATTAAGCATTTCAAGAGCAGGAACTCTTCCTGAGCCATCCTGCTTTGAAACAAGCCTCTGGGCAATTATTCCCCTAAGACACAATGATAAGTCAAGAAGAATTCTCTGCGATTCAATTCCAGAGAAACTGCCCGCAAATCTCTGGAGGCATTGGATCACATTGCCAGTGTGCATCGACGATATAACCAGATGTCCGCTCATAGCGGCGCTTATGGCAATTTCGACTGACTCTAAATTGCGAATTTCCCCGACTATAATCACATTCGGGCTTACTCTCAGGACATTATGCAATGCCGTTGTGAAGTCTGATACATCAGTGCCTATTTCCCGTTGACTTACCAGAGAATTCTTGTCATTATGAACATATTCGATGGGGTCTTCGATGGTGGAAATGTGGTACTTGTAGTGCTCATTGATATAGTCAAGCATTGCCGACAAAGTAGTAGTCTTACCTGTCCCTGCAGCACCGCAAATAAGAACCAACCCCGAAGTGTAATTGCAGTACTTTTCCAAACTTAGTGGAAGATTAAGTTCCTTGAATTTTAAATTCCAGAAGGGAAGCCTTCTTGCCACAAATTCAGACTTTGATTTGGATACGAAGAAGTTAATACGGAATCTAACGCCTTTGTCTGTCGTATAGCTTGCATCCACATTGCCGTGTTTAAGATAATGTTTCTTTTGTTCCTCAGACAATAAATTTGACCTAAAACCATGAATCTCCTCTTCCTTAACAGGATCCATATATTTGTTGATCTCGATGTCAGAATCTATCTTGAACATCGGTTTTTTATTTGCTGTAACAAAAAGGTCGGATGCCTTCAATTCAGGCATCAAATTCAGAAATTCGATTATATTTAGCATTTCAACTCCTGGAAAATAGATTCCACAAACCATAACGATATAATGACTACTATTTAAAAGAACATTTTAACATGATGCGATTCGAATAACAAGAAATCAATAAAAAAACAATAAAACTGTGCATCAAGTATTTTTAGGTGTATGAGAAGTAACTTATGAGTAGTTTATTAGGGTTGATACTACCACAGAAGACAATAACCGATAATGATACGGCAAAGGGTTTGACTGCGCTGGTTTACGACGGTGTCTTTTTCCAAACTATGCTGGTGCTGACCAGCGGAGCTTTTCTTGTTGCTTTTGCAGTTAAACTCGGTGCATCCAATCTTGTAATAGGTACCATCGCGGCAATCGGTCCGGTCTGCCAGCTTTTGCAAATTCCGTCAATATTTGTGGTGGACAAATTCAGATACCGCAAGCTCATCGTATTAATCTGCGCTTTTTTGTCTAGGATTTTGTGGGTGCCTTTGGCGATGCTGCCATGGTTTATGTCGCCATCTTCAGCCGTCGTAGTGATGCTTATCCTAATCCTGATAATGAATATGCTTGGTGCTCTTGCCGGATGCTCATGGAACTCGTGGATCAGAAATTTCGTTCCTGATAATGTTTATGGAACGCTTTTTCCAAAACGCCTCGCATACGCAATGGGAGCCGGAGCTATTGTCAGTTTGCTCGCAGGCATTGGCGTAGAAAAAATACAAATCCCTGGTTTAATGCCTACTACGCCCTATGCTTTCTGTTTCCTTCTTGGTACAATATTTGGGTTGCTCGGCATAATTTGTATAGCGAAGATACCTGAACCTCATAGAGAAACCACTTCTATGCAGGAGAAAGGTTTCTTTAAGTCCATTGTCGCGCCGTTTCGAGATTACAGATACAGGAAGCTCATCTATTTCATGGGAATGTGGAACTTTGCGATAAACATGGCGGCGCCTTTCTTTGTAGTTTACATGATGGTTTACCTCTCTGTTGACATCTTCACCATCATCTTGCTTTCTGTCATAAATCAGATCGCGAACTTTCTTTTCTTCGGGATATGGGGAAGATTATCTGACCGGTTTTCGAATAAATCGTGCCTTGCCGTTGCTGGGTTTCTCTTCATAATAAGCATCGCTTTATGGACAATTACCGAGAAAAACTTTTTACTTATACCGATTCTGGTCGCAATACACATTCTTGCAGGAATCTCTACAGCCGGAGTCGCATTGTGTTCAAACAATATCACGCTGAAACTTGCCCCGAAAGAAGAGGCCACAGCTTATCTGGCCGCCTGCTCTGTGATTGCAGGAATAGCGACAGCGATCGCTCCTATACTCGGAGCCTTTGCGGAAATCTTCTTCAAGTCTTACGAATTCACAGTAAGCGTTAAATGTGTGCATCATAATAGCTCGTTCTATCTAGACCTGCTTGATTACTACGGGCTTGATTTTGTATTTCTTATATCATGTGTTCTAGGTATTTATGCTCTTAGTTTGCTATCAAAAGTTAAAGAAACAGGCGAAAAACTTACCAGGGATGTTTATCCTGAACTCATGATAGAAATAGGACAGGGTCTTAGAAGCATATCTACGGTTATGGGTCTTAAATTTCTCTTTAAGCCCCCAAGAAACACCAGCGTTAGTTCTGATACCGCTGTCAAAGCACCTATTAATAAATAAATTTTTATGAATCTCATCCTTCTGACAAAAGAAGACTTATCGCCTGATGGATTAACAGCAGAAATAAGAGGACACAAGCTAAAACACATAACACAAATTCATAAAGCTAAACTTGATCAGGAACTCACTGTCGGGATTCTTAACGGCAATGTCGGCAAAGGTAAGGTATTGGAAGTCAGAGAAGATTTAATCAGAATGAATATATCACTGACGCTTTCTCCCCCGCCGCCGCTTCCCCTTACCTTGATAGTTGCTCTGCCCCGTCCAAAAACGCTCAAGAAAGTAATCCATGCAGCAGTTTCTATGGGCGCAAAAAGAATAATCTTTATCGAATCATGGAAAGTTGACAAGAGTTACTGGAAAAGCCCCGTCCTGACTAGTGGAGAAATTGAAGAGCAATGCCATCTCGCGCTTGAACAGTCTAAAGACACTGTTATGCCTGAAATCTCATTAAAAAGAAGGTTCAAACCCTTTGTAGAAGATGAACTTTCAGAATTAATCAGAGGAACATTGCCGTTTGTAGCGCATCCATACAACGCTACTCCATGCCCTACTGGACTCAAAGAAGAAGTGACTCTTGCAATCGGACCGGAGGGCGGTTTTACAGATTATGAAATCGAGTCATTTAAAAAGCTCAACTTCCAAGTTATAACTCTTGGCGAGCGAATCCTCAGAGTAGAATTTGCCGCCTGTTCACTTCTAAGTAAAATATTTTAACTCCATATCAAAGGATACTTATGAATAAAACAAAACTTCAGCATCTAAAAGAACTTGTCTATGAGATCAACGACATTAATATGGCCGCAGCCGTTCTTGGATGGGATCAGGAAACCTATATGCCCCAAGGCGGAATAAATGATAGAGCCGACCAGCTTTCGACGCTGAGTAAAATCTCGCACGAGAAGTTTACGACAAAAGAAATCGGCGACCTAATAGGAGAACTTAAATCTGAAATTCCAGATATGGATGACGAATCTGACGATGTAAGGCTAATCAGAGTTCTGGACAGGAATTATAAAAAATCCGTGAAAGTACCCGCCACATTGGTATCTGAAATGTCTAAAGCCGCTTCTCTCGGTCAGCAGGCTTGGGCTGAAGCTAAAACGGCGTCCGATTTTCTAAAGTTCAAACCGCATCTTCAGAAACTTGTAGAACTCAAGAAAGAATATGCAAAAATATTCGCTCCATACGACAGCATTTATGATCCGCTTCTTGATGATTTCGAGCCGGGCTTAAAAACATCGGAAGTTAAATCTATCTTTAACGAACTCAGACCCCACCAGGTCAATCTCATAAAAAGAATTGCCGAAAAGAAAGAAGTTGACAACTCTTTTTTATTCAATGATTATGATGAGTCAAAGCAGTGGTCGCTCGGAGAAAAAGCCATAACTAAATTCGGTTATGACTGGACAAGAGGCAGACAGGATAGATCAACTCATCCATTCTCCACCAACTTCGGCATAGATGACTCAAGAATAACTACAAGAGTAACTAAAAATTATCTCCCAACAGCCCTTTTCGGGACATTCCATGAATCCGGTCACGCCATGTACGAGCAAGGCGTATCTCAGTCCCTCAGGCGCACTCCGTTAGCTAGAGGCGCATCTCTTGCCATCCATGAATCTCAGTCCAGACTCTGGGAAAATATCATCGGGCGTTCAAAAGCTTTCTGGAAGTATTTTTACGGAGAACTTCAAAAGAGCTTTCCAGAGAACTTGTCTTCAGTCAGCCTTGATAATTTCTATAGGGGAATAAACAAAGTCAAACCCTCTCTCGTTCGAGTCGAAGCCGACGAGGCCACATACAATCTGCACATAATGCTCAGGCTAGAGATAGAAATAGGTCTTATGGAAGGAACTATGGATGTGGCAGACCTTCCTTCAATATGGAACTCCAGAATGGGAGAGTTCCTCGGAATCAGACCACAAAAAGACTCCGATGGAGTCCTTCAGGACATCCATTGGTCAATGGGTGCAATCGGATACTTCTCGACTTACGCTTTGGGCAATTTAGTCTCTGCACAACTCTGGGAATGTGTCACAAAGGAGATTCCTGATATTTCAATGCAGATAGAAAAAGGCGAATTTTCTGCCCTGTTAAACTGGTTAAGAAGGAATATACACCAGCATGGAGCAAAATTTGAACCTCAGGAACTTATAGAGAGAGTTACAGGTTCGAAAATCACACCCAAACCATATCTTAATTATCTGAATTCAAAGTATTCTGAAATCTATGATCTTTGATGTTTAGAGTTTCTGAACAAAATGAGTTAAGCCAGGATGCGAAACTGTTTAGATATCCTTCAGAAACCTTGGGAAATTCGCCTGTTCCATTCGAGTATTTAAGAAGAGAGCGAATAAGTCTTTGAGCCGATTCTTCTTCTCGGGGCGAATTGGATATAGTTAGATTATGGGGCAGAAGTCCATTCTCGTGGATGTAGGCAAGCTTAATTAGCCAGTCATAAGTTCTTTCACCATTTAAAACTCTCTCAAGATGTTTAATAATAGCATCATACAGGAACTGACACCGGACAGGATAATGGATATTATTCAGGATAAACGGCACAAGTTTGAGTATCCTGTCAAGTTCTTCTATTTTCGTGGCCAATTTGTCAAAATCTCTCACATATTCTATCACAAGAGGAGATATGAGCGATTTGCCTCTGTCCGAAAACTGGATATTTAGAACTCTAAAAAGATCAACTTCGGGCGATGCTTTAGTAGATATTTTCCTGGCGCCTTTGACTATAAGGTCTATCCTGCCGTGAGTAGGACTTATTCCTGAGACAATTAAGGAACTCTCCATATAAGGAGTCTTCCTCAAGACTATGTATTGTGTCGAGACAGTTTTGTTGAGCATACTACGAGTTTTCAGATTAAATTTATCAAAAATTGTAGGCTAAAATTTTCAGAAAGCTATTGATACTATCTTTAGAACATTATAAAATTAGCTCCAAAATTATTGAACATTAATTCCAGCAAATACACATAATGAAAAAAAATATTCTGCTTGATTCTCTTCTGCATAATTCACTATCCCTGATTTTCTTCAAAGATTTAAACGGAAGATATATAAATGTAAATAACAGCTGGGTAAAGCACTGCAAGCTAGACAAAGATTTTACTTTAGGCAAAACCGACCTGGAAATTTTTGCGCCTGATTTAGCCAATAAATACATGGACAATGATACCATGGTAAAATCTACAAAGCAAATTTTAGAAATTGAAGAACCGCTCAATATTGAAGGCATCAATCGCATTTATTTTTCAAGAAAATTCCCTGTGTTCAACGAAGATAAAGACCTCGTAGGAACAGGAGGCATAGCTATCGATATTACCGAGAAAAAAAGAATGGAGGAAGAAATCAAGGATAAAGAAGAGCAGCTTATTACAATAACTAAAATAATAGCTGACCATAAAGAAAAACTCAAAGCCATCACAGGCATTCTGCCGATATGCTCTAATTGCAATAAAATCAGAGATTCTGCCGGGAATTGGCAGGAATTTGACCAATATCTGCAAAACCACTCCAAGGCCCAGTGCTCTCACAGCATCTGCATCGAATGCGCTCAAAAACTCTATCCTGATCTAAAACTTAATGCTTCTGTGACCAGCTAGCTTTAACTTGACGGTAACGAAGGTAAAGAAGTTTTTTCTCATAAAGAAAAACTCATTAATTAAGCGCAAAAACCCCTTTTAACTGCGATTTTCAGGCCTCTAAATAAAAAAATAAAATAAATTTTTATTTCTACTGTTGCAATACTTTTTAGCTTGCTTATATCTTAGCTTGTGAACAATTACTATTGAATACAAAAATCACTATTTAGGATGCGATAATGCTAATCCCAAAAAACTTACTTTACACAATAGAGCATGCATGGGTAAAAGTGAACCGCGACTTGGTTGTGGTCGGAATTACTGACAACCTACAGGAAATGCTGGAGGCTATAGAGCAAATAGATTTACCTCATAAAGGCGATGAGCTCTATGTAGGCGACAATTGCGTATCTCTGGTACACCCAGGTGGTTTCTATGACCTGCCTTCTCCACTGACAGGAAGAGTTACTAAAATCAATCCGGCATTAAGGGACAACCCAGAGCTTGTCCAATCCTCGCCTTACAAGGACGGGTGGCTTTTCGAAATGGAATTTGATGAACCAGAAGAACTCGAAATGCTTCTGGATGCAGCCACTTATACTGAGGAAGCGGAGCAGGAACTATAGAAGCAGGATATTTCATGGGCCTAGAGCTAAATATTGATTTATTTGCTTTCATTTCATAATCTTTAAAAATTTTCTCTTTTTTTTGCAGATCTTTTAGATAAGATTTCATTTATGAGTCTTGAATAAATCTCTTTTCTCTTGCGAGGTAGATCTATGGCTGATGATACAGTAAAAAATATAAAGATAAAACTCTCTTTGAACGACCTTGTCCCAAAAACGGCTGAAACCCCCAAAGCAAATAATCCTTTAGCTGAAATCGAAAAGGCTAGCGCTGAATTGAAGTTAAAACCTTCTATTAACTTAAATCCTGCATTGCCGATTGAACTTCCCCAAAAGAATATAGAGCCTGTAGCTCAAGTTGAAGAAAGACCTAAAATAAGCATAAAAAAACCACTATTGCAGGACATTAAGCCAAAAGTAACTCTTGCTGCAGACGGGCCTCCTAAAACTCTAGTTTCTATTCCAGCCTATGCAAAAAGCAATGTTCCTAATCAGGAAGAATCCAAGGCCTCTTCTCCATCTCTGATAATAACAGAAGATGTAAAAGGCAAGACTCAGAAAATTCTAGAGCCGCAGCCAGCAAGAAAACCAATCATAGACCTTAACGCTTTGAACATCAAACTCGATAGAGAGCCGCCCACAAAAGAAGCTCCGCCTGCATTAGTATCCGAAAATGTCCCCAATATTGACTTCGAATATCAAGATTCAACTAGAAAGAAAAATATCTCCGATACTGTCAGACTCAAAATCAGACCTCAGGCAACACCTGGCGGCAAGATATTTAGTGATGCTGTCAAAGAAACTCTTCAGGAGCCTCCTTCCCTTATACCAAATTCTCAAGAGATCAAACTTCAAGATAGTTTCACTATTCCCCAGAATGTTACGCCTAACATCCCAGTTTCAGGGAATGGCGCTAAAAAGAAACCCAATTGGATTATTATCGGGATATTGGGTGTCTTACTCATCTTAATCGTGTATTTTATGATCATAACAATAAGAACTCTCTCTGCATAGGCTATCTATGTCTGAAAAATTAAGTTGCGCATTAGACCTGTCCGGTCCTTTTGCGTCTTTTGCTGTGGCTGGAGGGGGCAAAATTCTTCTATCAGAATCTTTTGTTCTCCAGAATCGGAATAATGTCGCATTTTTCAAATCTTTCTTTTCTGCCCTTTCAGAAGCTAAAATTGAAGTTTCCGAGATTGATAAGTGGATTGTAGGAACAGGGCCAGGGAGTTTTACTGGGCTCAGAATAGCTTCATCTTTCGTCTCAGGGATTATTTATGATACAGATAAAATAGCTTTGGGCTTATCCTCGGTTTTTCCTATTGCACTAGGAATAGATTCATCATTTGGAGAGAATGTCGGAATTTTATTCCCCTGTTCAAAAGATACTCTTTATTTATGCAGCTTGGCATTAAATAAAAATGGCTCCTGGGGAATGCAGAAAAATCCCGAGTGCATTGCGAAAAAGGGTTTGCTCAGCATTAAAACTTGTAGTAAATTTGTTTCTCTGAGCGCTCCTGGGGAAGAAAATAGTTTAATGCAATTTATAGATGATGGAACTCCTATTTCGTTCTTAAATAGATTCCCGATTGAAAAGATGCTTTGCGATTTCGACGGTTATTACACTGATATTAAAGACCTTCTCTATCTTAGACCGCCCTCATTAACCGTAAAGATCTAGGTATCTATGAAGTATTTCTTATTAACTATATTCCTCTTTGCTTTTCTATTCTCGGCAAATGCCAAAGATGAGAACATCGGTGTACTTGCTACGGTAAACGGTTCGCCTATCACTCTTACGGATGTGCTTGAAATATCCTCTTCAGGCGAGGCTCAATTGCCTATGATGTATAAAGGAAAGGAACTTAACGATGCTATACTTAAGCTTAGAAAAGAAGTCCTTGAGCTTGTTATAGACAGGAAGCTTGTCTATGAAGATTTTAAGGCTCATGACTTTAAACTTCCCAGAGAGTTCGTCGAAAATAATATGGATCAACTTCTCAAATCTTATCACCTTAATACCAGACAGGAACTAGAAAGCATGCTAAGAGAAAACGGAAAAACTTTTGAAGAGTTCAAATCAAAAGCATACGAAAGCATGGCTACTGAAGCTCTTATTTACGGTCAGTGCTATAAAGATGCTTTTGTCACTCCAAAGGATGTTTATGATTATTATCAGTCGCATAAGAGCGATTTTACTTCGGCTTCATCAGTAAAACTCAGAGTTCTGACACTCAAGAAAAAAGGTGCCCATGAACAAGACGCAGTTCCGCTTTCAAAACATCTGGAAAAGAAACTCAAGGGCAAAGGAGAAGATGAATTTGTTGATGCAGTCTCACTTTATTCAGATGGGCCCAACCTGAAAAATGGCGGCGAACTTAGCTATATCAACCTCAAAGACTTAAGAAAGGAATTTGCAGAAGTAATAACAGAGTATAAGGAAGGTTTAGTTTACGGACCTATTGATAGTGATGATGCAATCTATTTCTTCATGATTAAAGACTTCAAGGAAGCCCACATCGTTACATATGAGGAAGCAAAGGACGAGATAAAAAAGAGGATGATGGACGATTGTAAAAGAGCTGCATATAAGTCTTATGTCGCAGAATTAAGGAAGCAGGCTTACATCCAGTATTTTATCTAGCCTAGCTTTTGAGGCATTTTTAGATCATTCCATACACTGTGCGCTACAAACTCTGCTCCGAAGCTTCTGTCTTTGCTTTTTGACAGTTCGTTCAAATTTACCGTTACTTCCTGACTATCAGAACTCTTCCTGTGCTCCACTCTCCTAGCCCCAGTTCAACATTTTAGGAATCCAATCACTCTTTTGTTCTTGGGTCTAAGGCATCGCGGAGACCATCGCCAAGGAAGTTAAGGCAGAAGAGGGTCAAAGAGAAGACAAAGCTTGGAAAAAACAGCATCCAAGGATACTCTTCCATCACTTGCGCTCCATCTTTGATAAGCAGTCCCCATGAACTCATAGGAGGCTGTATTCCAAGGCCAAGAAAACTCAGGAAAGCTTCTATCATCATCACTCTGGGAATGGTCAGAGTCACATAGACGACGATTATTCCAAGCAAGTTCGGAATAATATGTCTTAAAATTATTTTCCATCCGGGCAAACCTATAGCTCTTGCCGCTTCGATATATTCCTTTTTCTTAATTGAGTAAACTTCGTCTCTAACAATTCTTGCCATGGTCAGCCATTCTATCGCTCCGATTGCAACGAAAATAAGTATAAAATTCCTTCCTAACCAGACCATCAAGACAATCACAAGCATCGTAAAAGGCAATGCGTACATAATATCCACAAACCGCATCATTAGGGAATCAATCCTCCCGCCGAGATAACCCGAAACTGCTCCATAAACTACACCGATAGTTAATGAAACCAGAGTTGCGCAAAGACCAACAGCAAGAGAGACTCTTCCTCCATAAGCCATCCTAACTAATAAATCTCTCCCTAGCACATCTGTACCGCAAAGATGGGTAAATGAAGGTGACGCCGCACCCAAACTTAAATTTTGCTGATAATAATTAAATGTCATCAGATATGGACCCAGAATAGAGAATATCACTAGAAACGATAACGCAAATATGCCGAACAAAGCAAGTTTGTTCTTGCAGAGTTTGCGAAAAGCATCCTTGGACAGAGAGTTTCCCGGCTCCTCTGCATCAATTGACATAGATGATAATTTTTCTTTGATCCAGAACATAAAGTTCGTTGATAGTTGACGGTTGATAGTTTTTAGAAAAAATTTTAACTTTTACCTTTTTCACTTACTTCTATCCTTCCCTAAAAGACCTTTTGGGATCAATGAGGATCTGAACGATATCGGATAGTGTATTAAATATAAGAATCATAACTGAGAAAAAAAGCACGGTTCCCATAATCATTGTGTAGTCTCTATTGAATGCCGCAAGCACAAAGAGCCTGCCAAGCCCCGGTATCTGAAAAATGCTTTCCACGACAAATGAACCTGTTATAACTCCAGCTATCGCAGGCCCTACATAAGAAACAACAGATAAAAGACCTCCTCTTAAGGCGTGTTTGATTATAACTTTGTATTCGGGAACTCCTTTTGCTCTGGCTGTTCTGATATAATCCTGAGAAAGCACTTCAAGCATTCCGCCTCTTCCAAGTCTTGCAATATTAGCGGCATAAATAGCGCCTAAAGTTACCACTGGAAGCACCGCATCCTGAAAACTTCCCCATCCTGAAACATTGAACCACTCAAGTTTTATAGCAAAAATCCATATAATAATCGGTCCGAGAACAAAAGGCGGCACGCATATCCCGATCATCGCAAAAGACATTGAAGAATAGTCCCGCATACTATTTGGTCTGGTTGAGGCCATTACTCCTAGCCCTATTCCGACAAAAAGCGCAAAAACCATAGCCATTATCCCAAGTTCCAGAGAAACAGGAAATGCATCGGCTATCATCCCTGATACGCTTCTATTCGGATACTGGAATGACGGCCCTAAATCACCTTTGAAGAGTCCAATCATGTACGAGAAATATTGCTCGTATAAGGGCTTATCCAGACCATAGTGCTGGTTGATACTTGCCACTGCCTCAGGAGGCATGGTTTTATCTTCACTGAAAGGGCCGCCAGGAGCCACTCTGACCAGAAAAAAAGTGATAGTTGCCACGACCAGAAGCACCGGTATGGCATGAATAATCCTTTTTAAAATAAAAGTAAACATAAAAGTAATTATCTACTTCTCATCTTCAAGGCTCATATATTTGTACGGATGATGATCCAGAGTATTCGGATACCAGCCTTTAAGCTGAGGAGATATCAACGCCATCGAAGTGTAATAATACAGCGGAATAATGGGCGCCTGCTCCATCAAAAGTTTTTCCGCTTCCTGAAAAAGGTCAAATCTCAAAGGCTGTTCTGAAGTAAAAGCCGCATCAGCCATCAATTTATCATATTCATTATTAGACCATTTTGCCCTATTGTTAGTGCTGTCAGAAGTCCACATGCCCAGGAATGTAAGAGGATCATTGTAATCTCCGATCCAGCTTGCCGTAGCTATAGAAAAATCTCTTGTTCTGAAAGTATCCAGATACATTTTCCATTCTTTATTAACAAGTTCGACTTTTATATTTAGATTAGTTTGCCACATTGCCTGAAGGGCTTCAGCTATCTGACGATTTCTTTCAGAAGTATTGTACATGAATTCAACGACAGGAAAACCTTTTCCATCTGGGAATCCTGCTTTGGCTAAGCACTCTCTGGCAAACTTTACATCATATTGAAGATTGGTCTTAGCCGTGTATCCACCTGTGTCAGGAGGTGTAAAACTTTCGGCTGGAACTTTGCCGCCTTTGACTACATCCTCAGCCAAACTCTTCCTGTCAATAGCCAGCGATAAGGCTCTTCTAACAAGAGGAGAAATAAATGGCTCTTTATTAACATTGAACACCATGTAATATGTGCCAAGATAAGGGGATATATGGATATATGAGGGTTTATTTTTCTGGTAATAACCAATTTTACTTGATGGGACAGTGTATGTCATATGGAGCTGCCCTGCTCTGAAAGTCCTTTCCTCAGCCTGATTATCGCTTATCGGGAAAAAATCTATTTCGTTTAATTTTACTTTATCAGCATCCCAATACTGCGGATTCTTAACCACAGTTATAACCTTATTAACTTCCCAATCTTTAAGAACAAATGGACCATTGCCGACTAGTTTGCCTGGAAGCGTCCATTGTGTGCCTCTCTGATCAATTGCTCCATATTTCTCTATATTTTTTTTATTTGCTGGAAACCATGCCATATGAGTAATCAGGGGCAAAAAATAAGGAGTTGGTTTTCCAAGAGTTATCTGCAAAGTGGATTTATCTATGGCTTTCACACCTACTTTAGAAAAGTCTGCCAACTGACCCTTGTTGAATTTCTCTGCGTTTTTCATGCAATAAAGCATATAGGCATTCTGGCTGCCTAATTTTGGAGAGAGGATTCTATTGTAGGCATAGACAAAATCATCGGCTGTTAATGGGTCGCCATTGGACCATTTGGCCTCTTTCCTGATTTTAAAAGTATATATCAAACCATCGTGAGTGACTGTCCAGGATTCTGCCACTGCACCCTCGGGAGCCAGAGTTTTGGGATTTTCAGATAAAAGCCCTTCGAAAAGAGCCGCAATAACTCTCTGCTCTGGAACGCCTGTAACTGTGGACGGGTCGAGATCCTGAGGCTCTGATCCATTTCCCACATAGAGAATACCTTTAGAAGTCGCATTCTTCAGATTGGATTCTTTCCTGGAACAACCTGATAAAACCAATATAGAAATCATCAATGCCGTAAAAACCAAACTAACTGTTCTTTTCATAGACTCCCATCACTATTGAGGTTCCGATAAAATGAAACCTTTCGTTTTTTAACTAAAAACCTAGATTCGGCTGAATTACGCCCCAGTCCCCATTATTGTCATCGTCTTCTTTTTTATTATCAGACTGTGACTTCGTTGACATACTCTTTGCCTTTTCCCTTTTGGGTTTCTTTTTTTGTTCATCTATCTCATTAACATCTTCATCATCACCGAAGAGAGAGAGCACATTTTCATCTTTCTTTATTGGTACTTCAGTGTCATGATCCACTCTTACTTCTATAACTTCTTTTATTGGTTCTGAAACCACAGGAACTTTTACATCAGGAGTTTCTCCGGAATTTGAGTCATCATTACCATCGGCATCTGCAGCTTTTTGAGCAGCTTCCAGTTGTCCTTTGAACACGAATTTAATGATTTTTTTAGCTGTCAGAAGAAAACCTCTTGTACCCGGCGCTCTGATTGCTGACTTTGAGAAATCAGCTTCTATAGATGCTTCTTTGTTCTTTCTGGCGCCTTCGATAATGCAATCATAAATGGAGTTTTCTCTGGTAACGATGAATTCAAGCTGTGAATCAGGAGGAATAAGATTGTATTCTTTGTCACGGATAAACTTTGATACTGCGCACTTCTTGATAAAGTATTTGCCTGACTTCTTCTCTTTGTAAACGAGAGAATACACATTGGATTTATCATACTTATTGAAATAGAAAAGTTTGCCTACATAAACCTTCTGAGGAATTGTAATAATCTTGTACCTGCCACTTTTGTCTATGCAAATAAGGTTGTCAAACTCATTACAGAGCACATATTCTTCACTCTTAACTGATGAACCTATGTAGCCATTGCCTCTGTCCCATCCGACTTTGATGTTATTTAGAGCGACAGCTCTTTTGTCTATCTCTTCGAATCCCTCTTCAATTTCGGTTCTTCTAGGATAGTTCTTTGCATACAATTCTATTAACCTTTCAAGGTACTTTATCGTGTATTTCTTAAGAGACTTCAGATTCTTATCTACTATTTTAATCTGATCGTTTATATCCTTGATCTCGTCTCTATTCTTGTTGATGTCATATCTTGAGATTTTTCTAATTGGAATAGCCAGAAGCTTTTCAATATCCTCATCAGATATATCTCTCTTGAGTTCAGAAATATACTTCGTTAGCCCTGCCCTGACTGCTTTTAGGACAAGTTCGTAAGTCTCGCACTCTTCGATCTTTTTGTAAATCCTATTTTCTATAAAGATGCGTTCAAGGGTCTTCTCGTGGAATTTATCATTGAGTCTGCCAAGTTCTATTTCCAACTCTCTTCTAAGGTATTCAACAAGGCAGTCGGTATTATATCGAATAACTTCGGATACCGTTACCTGAACAGGGCGATTATCCTTTATTACCAGAATTGATGACTTCACGGACATCGAGCAATCGGTGTACATGTAAAGAGCTTTGAGAGTCTTTTCGGGGTTATAGCCTCTGGCAGGAATAACTTCTATTTCGACCTTGTCCGAAGTAAAGTCATTGATAGAAGCAATTTTAATTTTGTTTTTATTTGCGGCTTTTTCTATGGAAGCAATGAGCTTCTCTGTATCGGTCATCGCCGGAATTTCTCTGATGACAAGGCGCCTCCCGTCAATATCAACTTTTGCCCTGACTGTTACCTTGCCTGTTCCATCGCTGTATTCAGCGACATTCATCACTCCGCCCTGAAGAAAGTCAGGGTATAATTGAAAATTTTCGCCATTCAAATAAGCTATCTGGGCTTCAAGAACTTCCCTGAAATTATGCGGAAGTATCCTAGTGGTCATTCCTGGAGCTATTCCTTCCTGACCGAAAAGAAGAAGAACAGGGATTTTGGCTGGAAGATAAACTGGTTCCTTATTTCTGCCGTCGTAGGAATCGGCAAATTCGGTTATATCAGAGTTGAAAAGCACATCTTTGGCAAGAGCATTAAGTCTAGCTTCAATATATCTTGCAGCAGCGGCCTGGTCTCCAGTAAAGATATTTCCGAAGTTTCCCTGCTTTTCGATGAAGAGTTCTTTATTGGCTATCGTGACAAGAGCTTCATAGATTGGAGCATCACCATGAGGATGGTACTGCATGCAATGACCGACGGTATTAGCTACTTTATTGAACTTGCCGTCATCCATCTTGAAGAGAGACCAGAGAATTCTCCTCTGAACAGGCTTCAAACCATCTCTGATTTCAGGAATAGCCCTGTCCTTAATGACATAGGAAGCATATTCGATGTAGTTACTGCTTATAAGTCGCCTTAAATGAGTATTCGTACCATCATTTACAGCCAGATGATTAAAGACAGAAACTCCCGGATCATGAAGTTCTTCTTCATTATGGACAATAGTTCCATCATCATCAGTCACTGCAGAACCATCCTGCGCATCTACTGATTCATTTATATCTTTATCTTTCAAACATTTTTCTAGATTTTTAAAAAAGAACCCCCTGTATGTTTTGTGGTTGCG
>JBAXXY010000025.1:0-23740 GCA_037127655.1 Lentisphaerota bacterium | reverse complement strand
ATCTGTAAGAGCGGTGGGGCTCCTGATTCTTCGGAATTTAGTTAATTACTGGATGAATCTTTCGAATGGTTTAGTGAAATTATAATTTGCGATAATATGCGTAATTAGCGGACAGAAAGTTATTGAGCGAAGCGCTGGAGGGACGAGCTTTGTCTCGTCCGCATTTTAACGGTCACGACGAAGCGTGACCCTCCACATCGTTCCTACAATTCGTGAACTCTTCGCTAGACCATTCGAGCATAGAAAAGTTTTGAGTCTGTTTTGCCTCACAGTAAAACAGCCCTCCTAAGGAGTTTCGGAGGTCACCGGAAGAGCGTTGGAGGTCTCCAAAATCGCTCAGAAAATCACCGAAGAAGCATTTCAGACCATGTTTCTTTCTTTAATAGACTGCTTTAAAATCTTTCTCGATGCACTTGCTTCGTAATAACCCGGAGAACCGCGAAGCGAAGTATCGAGAAGTCATCTATTTGTAGAAGATGGGTTTGACTTCCTTGCAGTAGTAACGGTGGTATTTTGAAGCATCTTCAGATTTCTTTCCTATAAGAACAGCATTTGTCGGACAGTAATTGAAGCATTTTGAGCATAAAATACAGTTTTTCCCAAAAGAAATAGCGCCGTCAGTACCAGATTGAATATTCTGCATCGGGCAGAGTTTTACACACAAGTGGCACTTCGTACATTTTGGCTCAACGACTTTGAGGTATTTATAAGACCATTTGCTTTTCATGTAGAAAAAGAGCCGCTGAATAGCATAAATAGATGCGGCAAAACCTTTACCCAAGTCCTTTATAATACCTTCTGAAATATCACGGCAAATATTTTCTAGTTTAGCTGAAGCGTTATCTTTGAGGCTAACTATTTCTTTCTCAGATGTTTCTCTAGCAAGAACTGAAATATTGAAATTGGACGGCATTTGAAGCATAGCCACATATAAAACTTTATGACCTTTGTTTTCGAACTTCTTCTTCCAGTAACTTCCGCTGTTGTCCTTTCCTGAGGCGCAGTTGCCGATAAAAAATAGATTCCTTTTAATCGAACTTTTCAGCAATTTTCTACAAAAACCCTGAAGCTGGTCTGGCATATTGGACATCCAGACTGGATAAAATATCCCGATAGCGTCGCAATTTGCAACTTCCTCAAAGTTGGAAATTACTGAATCAAAAATTCCTACATTATGACCAGCCTTTTCAAGAAAATATTTTGCTTTTAAAACAAGGAAGAAAGTGTTTCCTGTAGATGTAAAAAAAATAATATTTATTTTCATCAGTGGGAATCAATACCTTTAAGCATAAAAATAGAGTGCTCAAGCGTTCTTAATATCTCATGAATGTATTCTCTTGCGGCTTTAACGCTTCCCGGAATGGCATAGACCAATGTGGACTTCGCGACTCCTGCAATTGACCTAGAGATAAGCGCTGAAGGAATATCTGCGCCATACTTATTTCTTATAAAGTCCATAATACCAGGTATTTCCTTGTCTATAATCTTTTCGACTACATCTGGAGTGATATCCCTGGGCCCAATTCCTGTTCCACCAGTAATAAATACAATATCTGATGTTTTAACTGATTCTCTGATAGCATCTTCAAGCTGATCATGATCATCGGGGACTATCATTTTTTTAAAGGCAAGTCTCCATGGTTTGTCAGAAAAGAACGCTTCAATTTGTTTAATGACTTCAGGCCCGCTTCTATCTTCGTATTCGCCTCGGCTTGCCCTGTCGCTGGCAGTAATAACTGAAATTCTCAAAGGAACATCTAAATATTTAATTTCATTGCCGGCCTCTATAGAACCTATATGAATAACTCTGCAGAATATTCCCTCGTGAGGCATCACGCATCTGCCTACTTCTCTGAAAATGGCGCAGCCATCTCCATGACATTTCTTGCCAATCTGTGTTACCTCAAGCACGACTGAACCTATCATAAATCTGTCAAAGAAAGTTACAGCCGTTAGGTCAAGACCTTCTGTAGTAATATTTTCAGCAAACTCGCCTGGGTTAATTTTTCTGCCTATCTGGCGGGCAAAGTCTTCAATTCTTTCTTTGGAAAGCAAACTTATCTGCCTGTGCCACGAACCTGAATGGGCATCGCCAACAATTCCATGGTTTGAAACTTTAAGAGATCCTGATACAGGTTTTTTAATGGTTCCCTTTTGTTCAGAGATATTTAATGATACAATTTTCCCGAAACTCATATAAACCTCATACTTTAAAATGCCCGTGCTACGGACTTAGTTTTGAATTGGAATCTTTGTTTTTTCTAGAAGTTTTGTGCTTGTTATTTCCATAGTTTTGTCAACGGCTTTGCACATATCATAAATAGTTAAAAGAGCTACGCTTGCTGCTGTAAGAGCTTCCATTTCAACGCCGGTTTTCCCAATACATGATACTTCGCTTAGCACTTCTACTCCATTTTCTTTTAGTTCAGCCCTGACTTTTATGCTTGTTGTATTTAATGAATGACAAAGCGGAATAAGCTCAGGAGTTTTTTTTGCAGCCATGACACCGGCAAGCTCAGCTGTAACAAGGACATTGCCTTTCTTCATGTTGTTTTCTGAAATGAGCTTAACTGTATCGGTACGAAGTTTGATAAAACCTGAAGCTTTTGCGACCCTGTACAAATCTACTTTGGACGAAACATCCACCATTGAAGGTCTATTATCGCTCCCTATATGAGAAAGATTTTCCATTTTTTCAGCCTCCTAGTGTATGAAACTCATTACCGGCCCTGTCTCCGGCTTTAGGTTTGTGCTTTATTGCCTCCATTATAGCTCTTTCAATGCCAAGTTCCTTGATAGAAAAAACCTTATCACTGAAAAGGCATGGATAGAGCTTCCCGTCGCTTGAAAGCCTGAGCCTGCTGCAAGAGCCACATTTGCCGCCATCGCCTCCAATTACAGGCCAGAATTTACCTTCCTTTATATTCATCTGTCTTATGTATCTAATGGCAAAAGCATTATCATTACAGTATGCAGTAACACCTTTTGCATCAGTTTCGTCCGGGGATTCTTTTATAACACAATTAATCTTTATTGGAGAGAATCCGACCTTCTTTGCTTCTTCCAAACCTTGCAGAACTTTTGAAACATTTCCGCCGCAGGTTATTTGCCTATATTTTTCAGGATCAGTTGAGTCCAAACTGACATTCAGTCTTTTCAGCCCTGCTTTTTTGAGTGACAGTGCGACATCTGAAAGAAGGATGCCATTAGTCGTCATTGCCAAATCTTTTATGCCTTTAATCGAGGCGAGCATGCTCACAAGCTGAACAATATTTTTCCTTACAAGAGGCTCTCCGCCCGTAATCCTGACTTTAGTTACTCCAAACTCTACAGCTTTGAGCGTAAAAGCATAGATTTCTTCAAAGGATAAAATGTGGTCAACTTTGATAAAATTAACTTCATTGCCGCACATACAGTAATTGCAGTGTAAGTTGCATCTATCTGTAACAGAGATTCTAAGGTAATTTATCTCTCTATTGAATGAGTCGAACATCAATTAGTTTTCCTTCTGCAATCTCTTTGACTCCCAAGGGAATTGAAATTACATAGTTTGAAGACGCTATTGCATTTATATGAGCTGAACCGTGGTACTCAAGCGGATAAATTTTCCCTTCATTTATTGTGACTGGAATAATAGATTCTCTGGAGGCGTTGTGCCTTTTTATAGCTGTACCAAGTGGCAAAAGAAATGCTTCAGGCTTGAAGTCTGAGCCCATCATTGCGTAGATAAAAGGTTTGACCAGAAGTTCAAATTGTATAAAAGTCGAGACAGGGTTTCCCGGCATCCCGAAACACGCTTTACTATTTCCGATTCCGAAATTAACTGGTTTACCTGGCTGTATTGCAACTTTATCGAAAAGGATCTTTATCCCATTTTTCTTCAGGCATGCAGGTACAAAATCATAGTCGCCCATTGAAACTCCGCCTGAAATAAGAACTATGTCGTTTTCATGCAATGCCTGAGTAATAACTTGAGTTATCAATTCTTCCTCATCAGCTACAATGCCGTAATAATTTGGTATGCCGCCAGCATTGAGGACTTGGGCAATAAGTTGATGCCCGTTACTATTCCTTATTTTAGAAGAAGTAAGCTTCTTTCCTGGCTCTACGAGCTCTGAGCCTGTGGTAATAATTCCAACATTAGGCTGAATTGCAACACATACTTTCGCATAACCGGCAGTAGCAAGAACCGCAATATGCTGTGGTTTTATATGCACGCCTTTATTCAAAAGGAGATCGCCTCTTTTAATATCCTCTGCCTTGAAACAGATGTTGCGTCTGGCATTCTCAGCAAAAAACGGGGAAATATCGCCTGTAAATTTAACTTTCTTTGAGTCAGAAGATTGGGTTTCCTCGACGATTATTATGCAGTCGGCGCCTTCAGGAATCATTGCTCCAGTCATAATTTTGGAGCATTTTCCTTTGGTGACTTTCTTTTTGGGCTTATATCCTGCAGGAATAGTTTCGATCACTTCAAGTTCAGTTTCTAAATCTTCAGCCCTGCAGGCATAACCATCCATTGCCGATTTATCGAAAGGCGGCATATCTATATCGGAGATAACATCCTCTGCCAAAATACTCCAAAGGCTCTCTACAAGAGGAACTTTCTCAGTTCCAGTCCTAAACACATTGCACATCACAATTTCATAAGCTTCACTAAAAGGTATCATAATCATGCTCCTGTCTTATTTTTTCTGAAACGGTTCATTATTTTATCCAGCCACTTCCACGGTTCATCTCCTGGCCAACTGAAGAGGACTGCAAGAATTACGCAGATTCCTGACAGGTAAGAATAGTATGAATATTTCATAATCGTAAGAGGAGAAAGAACGCTCATTCCTACAAAACTTACGCATAGAAGCATCTGAGCGCCGTAAGGAATTATTCCCTGCATTACACACGAGAAAATATCTATCAGGCTTGCCGCTCTCTTCGGAGCAATGCCATATCTCTTAGCTATATCCTTTGCTAATGGGCCTGTAACAATGATTGCCACAGTATTATTAGCTGTACATATATCCACTAAACTTACAAGCAACCCAATGCCTAACTCAGCTCCCTTCTTGCTCTTGATGTTTGTCCTCAATATTCCCAAAATCTGAGCTATACCGCCATTATACTTTATAACTTCGGCTACTCCGCCCAGAATAGCTGAAATCAGCACAAGGTCCATCATGCTCGTGATCCCTCTTTGTATGACATCAAGCAGTTGCCAGATATCAAAGGAATGAGCTATAAACCCAACAATGATAGACAAAACTATTCCAGTAATCAGTGTTATAAAGACATTCACTCCAAATATAGAAATCAGAATAACCACAACATAAGGGATTATTTTGTATATCTCGTACTGCTCATTAGATAAAGCTGTAGTAGTTTCATATAGGCCTGCTACATAATAAAATACAATAAAAGATACGATAGCTGCTGGCAGTACAATAAGGAAATTCATCTTAAATTTGTCCTGCATTTCGCAGCCCTGAGTTCTGGTAGCTGCAATTGTCGTATCACCTATAAATGAGAGGCCATCGCCGAACATTGCACCGCTCAATACTGCGCCAAGAACTAATGCTACCGGGAAAGGCGTATGAGCCGAAATTCCTACTGCAATCGGTCCCAGTGCCGCAATTGTTCCCATTGAAGTGCCAATCGCAAGAGAGATAAAGCAGGCTATTAAAAATATTCCGGGAATCAGAGCCTTGGCAGGAAGTACTGCCAGCGCCAGATTTACAGTCGAAGCTACAGCCCCGGTTTCCTTTGCCACGCTTCCGAATACGCCCGCAAGGATAAAAATTATGCACATTATAATGATTGTCTGGTTTCCTGCGCCCTGGGCAAAAGTATCGAGCTTCTTATTTGTTTTCTCATTGTGGTTCATCATTATGGCAACCACTGCCGCAAGCAGAACAGATACAGCTATCGGCACTTTGTAGAAGTCATGAATTATCAGTGAAGTAACTAAATATGTGCCGAGAAAAACGAAGAATGGTAGAAGCGCCCAATACCTCTTCAATCCTTTATAACCGATTGCCATAGAGTTCCTACTTATTTGAATATTCGATTTACTGGTACATTTGAAAGACAAGATAGATATTATTCTAATTGATTTTCTATTAATCTCTTTATGATAATATAAAAATATCTGCTATTCGTAGCGGAGGGCTTCGATAGGGTCTAGTCTGGAGGCTTTCCAGGCTAGATAATAACCGAAAGCTATCCCGACCGCGGCAGAAACGGCAAAGGCAAGCGTAATCGCGACCGGAGATGCAGACATCGGCCAATTTAAGATTTTTGCTATTATCATAGAACCGCCATGCCCCAGCAGAATTCCGATAATACCGCCTGCCAGACAAAGGATAACCGATTCGGTCAAAAACTGCCTCATAATATCTCTTTGCCTTGCTCCGACAGCCATTCTAATCCCTATTTCACGGGTTCTTTCTGATACGCACACAAGCATTATATTCATTATTCCTACTCCGCCGACAAGAAGAGAAACCATCGCGATACATAGCAGAAGATTAGTTATGAGCTTTGTAGTCGCAGTCAAGGTATTGAGAATCTCATTCAAATTTCTGATTGTAAAGTCGTCAGGGATTCCGTCTTTCAAGCGGTGCCGCTCTCTTAAAAGTTGAGTGATTTCATTTAGCGCCGAATTAACTTCTTCCGGAGACTTTGCCGCCGCAAATATCTGCGAAATATTAGCGAACCTTGCATACGACATATAGTTAGCTGTTTGTATCGAAGATTGCTCAGGATAGAACTTTACAGTTGTATTTGGATAAATTGAGCTCGTGGAATTGGTATTAGATGAAGTGGATGTGGTCGAAGTTTGATTTATAAGGTTTTGCCCCGAACCAGAAACTCTGTATTTGATAGTCGTCCACGGGGCAAGGATTATATCGTCCTGATCCATCCCCATCATATTGGCTCCCTTTGAAGAAAGAACACCCACGACTTTGAAAGGAACATTCAAAATACGGATTTCCTTATCAACTGGCGATTCGTTTTCAAAAAGTTCTTTTGCGACAGTTTTTCCGATCACGCAAACTCTATTCGCATTCAACACATCACGGTCAGTAAAGCATTCACCTTCAAGAAAGCTATTCCAGTCGCGGACATCCAGGAAATCAGTAGTTGAACCCAAAATTGACGATGGAGACCAGTTTTTACCGCCGTAAACAACCTGACCTTTCGCGTAAACAAGAGGCGCGGCATTTTTGACTGAAGGACACTCTTTCACGATCGCTTTGCAATCCTCTGGAGTAAGAGTTTTTACTCCTCCTGCTCCATATCTAACGCCGTAAGCCATCGCTGATTCGGGGAAAATTATTATAGCATTTGCTCCCATTCCTGCAATTGCTTTTTTAATTGCATCAGTCGAACCCTGACCTATTTCCATCATTGTAATAACAGAGGCTATTCCAATAACTATTCCCAAAGTAGTTAGCAATGCCCTCATCGGGTTGCGCCTCAAAGAAATCAGGGAAGTGATAATCGCCATTTTAATTTTCATGCTCGCCCTCCGGAAAAAATATTGTCAATTAACCCGTCCTTGATATGGATAACCCGCTGAGCGTGCATGGCGACTTCTTTGTCATGAGTCACCATTATGATTGTCAAATTCTTCTCTTTATTTAGTCTTTTAAAAATCTCCAAAACTTCTTCGCCGGTTTGCGAGTCAAGATTTCCGGTGGGCTCATCTGCAAGGAGAATAGGGGGATCGCACACAAGAGATCGGGCAATCGCGACTCTCTGCTGTTGCCCTCCTGACAAACGCGAAGGTTCGTGATGAGAACGGTCGCTGATACCGAACTGCTCAAGGAGGGAAGTCCCTCTTTCTCTGGCTTCTTTTGAAGATATATGCTCTGAAGCGTAAGCAAGAGGCATAATCACATTTTCCAAAGCGCTTACCCTAGGCAAAAGATTGAAACTCTGAAAGACAAATCCGATTCGGCTGTTTCTTATTCTTGCGCGTCTATCTGTGGAAAGAGATGATATTTCTTCGCCTTCAAGGCTGTATTCCCCGGAAGAAGGTCTGTCAAGGCAACCAAGAATATTCATCAGTGTGCTTTTTCCTGAGCCTGAACTTCCCATCAACGCGATAAATTCACCTTTATTCACGCTCAAGGAAACGCCTTTGAGCACCGGGACGCTGATATCTCCCATGTGGTAAGTTTTGTATAAGTCCGTTACTTCAATTAAACTCATTAGAGTGCTATTTCTTCATTTTGAATTGTGGCACAAACGGACTATTGGCTGAACTATTCTTCTCTGAATTAGCAGAAATTCCGATAATTGCCTCCATCCCGTCTTTTAAGTTTTCACCTTTAACTTCAGTAAACGCTCCGTCAGTTATTCCAGCGGCAACTTCAAGTTGGTAAATTTCCTTTCCCTCAAAAATCCAGATATGTGATTTTGAGTTCTGCTTGCTATCGCTATCCTGCGATGATTGCGCTGAATCAGGTTTCCACCGCAAAACAGTATTGGCGACCATAAAAATATTTTTGCGCGTTTCGATTTGAAACTTAATATTAGCAGTTAGATACGGAAGTAACTTTCCACTTGAGTTGTCCGTATCAATTACTACGATATAAGTAACAACATTCTGATTTACAGAAGCGTTCATTCTGATTTTCGACACTTTCCCGGTGAACAAGTCATTTGGAAACGCATCGACCGCAAAAGTAACATTCTGACCAATTTTTATCTGTCCAATATCTGCTTCATTTACGCTAACCCACACTTCCATACTTGTTAAATCTTTGGCAATCAAAAATAAGCTCGGTGCATTGAGGCTGGAAACCACTGTTTGCCCGATATTAACCCTTCTGTCAATGACAATGCCTTTGACCGGCGACCTGATCGTGCAGTAATCAAGATTCTGCTTCACTCTCTTGAGAGAAGCTTCAGCTACATTTACAGATGCTTTTGCCTGGCTTACAAGAGCTTTTCCGACCTCTAAATTTGCTTTTGCCACATCGAATTCAGATTTAAAAGAATCGTAGTCTGCCTTGGAATTAGAATTGGTAAGTTGAAGTCTCTGAGCTCTTACAAAGTTTAAATCAGCCAATTCTCTCTTTGCCTTCATCTGCTCAAGGTCGGCTTGAGTTTTCAAGAGAAAGGCTTTGGCTTCTTCGAGTTTTGCATCTGCTTCCAATACATCGGATGCATAAAGAACATCATCAATCTTTGCAAGCACCATTCCTTCATCTACTTTTGAACCATAATCAATAGATTTTCCTTCGCTATCCTTTCCAAAACTAATTATCCTTCCAGCCACCTGAGCTCCTACATCAATAAGGTCTTCGGGTTCTACCGTGCCTGTGGCGCTGATGGTCGAGGTCAAATCGCCGAATTTTAGAGGCGTAGTTCTATAGGAAAAAGAGTTGTCTTTTCCTGATTTAAGAAAATAAAAAAAGACAAGAAAAAGAATTATGACAATCGCTATAATACTGATGATGCGGATTTTCATAGTTTTGTGCTATTGTTCAATCTGAATTTTCAGCGAGACGCTGGCTGAGAGTGTAACATCTCCTGCGGCGATGTTCGAAGCAGGAGCCGACGCAGAACCTTCCATACTATCTGACGACATCTTTGCCATAAACACACCTCTTCCATAGTCATTATTGCCTGACATATAAGCATTATTTACATTTATGGACAAGATTTTTCCTAGTTTAACTTCTGAGGCCTCAGAAGCGGCTTTCGCATCGGACATCGCGCTCTTAACAGCCTTTTGAATAACTTCAGCATTGTACTTTTGTTGATCAGACAAGTCAAAATAAATTCTGTCTATCTGATTTGTTCCGCTGTTCAATGCAGTTTGAATGACTTTGCCGACCAAATCGAGTTTAGTGGTTTTAATATCCAATGAATTTGTCATTGTGTAACTTATAATCTGAGGTTTCCAGTCTGGTTTTGGATTTCTAGGCTGAGGTGCCCAGTTCGGGGAAAGATTGTAGGCAGAGGTTTTGTACTCGGTTTTATCCAAACCCAGTTTGCCTACGGCATCAATTAAACTGTTCATTTTAGTTCTTGTTGCATCAATCGCGTCCTGAGGATTTTCGGCTGTGCTTACGACGCTTAGAGTTATCTGAGCCCTGTCGGCTGGAACGGATATTTTTGCATCGCCGTTTACGAAGATATTAGGAGGATCTTTTTGCGGGCAATCAGCATAAGAAATGAACGAAAGCCCTGTTATTAAAATTGCGCTAATAAAAACCTTTTTTGCCGTATTTTTAGACATTTAGAATTCCTCCTGTAAGAATGATTTCAATATCCTTGTTTTTTAAAGAGCACTTGAAATAAACATTATCGTTCCAATGGTTTTATTCCAATATGATTGCTGTTATTGAGTAGCTTTTGGACAACACCGTCAATATATATCTTGACGAACAGAGGAAAAAATAAAAGATTTCAGAATTTTGCATAAATGGTCATAGCAAAACATAATAAAATTACACTCTATTTCTTTTTTTCTTTAACCTTTTTCTTCTAGCCAGTCTATACAGTAGGAGTGGTAAATTAGGCAATAAAACCATCAAATCCTTCCATCGGATAAATCCATTTCGCCATGTCTTTTTGACTATAGAGATAATTTGCCTGAGATCGTAGAATTCCGAGCGGATCTGGTTTCGAATGCGCTTTAGTTCCTTGGGTCCGAAACTGGCAGAATAGACATGGCCGCCGATACTCTTATAGTAGTAACCAGGGGTTGCCTCAATCACTTCCTTTAGAGGTGAGAATTTCTCGAGGCGAAGTTTCTGGAAAGTGATAGAATCGACTTTAATCTCCTTTGCAAATTTCGGGATATAGAGCATTTCCTCTTCTGTTTCGCCGATATTGCCATAGATGAAGTACCCGTGCAGAAAGAAGTTGTACTGTGTAAGGACTGCGAATGCATCACGAATCTGCTGAGTGGTGATACCTTTCTGAAGTTGCTTCAAAATACGGTCGTGGGGTGACTCTATTCCGATAAGAAAAATCTTAAAGCCAGCCTTCTCTGCCTTTTTGAGAATATTAGGGTGCCTCGAGATATCAATTCTGGCTTGGACAATAAATGTTTTCTTAATATCGTTTTGGATAATCAGGTCGCAAATCTGTTCGCTCCTCATTGGATTTGTAAAAAAGTTGTCATCACTGAAAAGCACGATATCGGCTGTAATTGTCTTCAATTCTTCAATGACTGACTCGACAGATCTTTCAGCATATGTTCTTTTCTGTCCTAGTGGATTGAGACTGAATGTGCAGAACTTACATTTGAATGGGCAGCCTCTTGTTGAAAGTATCGTGTCAAAAGTGCGATTGTTTAGGCGGACGCCCAGTTCAGCGATGTAGTAATCGTGCCTGCGTAGAGAACGGTCGGGAAACCGGATAGAATTGATGTCGGGCAGTGGATGAATTTCATTGTGAACGATATGCCCATTCTCTCTATAGGATAGCCCGAGAATGTCTTTATATGGAATGCCCTTTACGATCTGCTGGATAATCTCTTCTCCTTCGCCTCTTACGATCATATCAATATTAGGGCAACGCTCGAACAGATATTCGACTTCCTGTGTAGCCTTATACCCTCCGACGACCGTAGTGACTTCAGGTGACAACTGGGAGATAAAATCACAAACATTATCAAACTGAGCTCCCCATACGATGCTGATGCACAGCAGGTCTATTTCAGCGCTTATAAATGCGCTTAACTTCTTGGAATTCTGATAGATCTTATCGTTACGAAGGTCTAAAAATGTTACCTTTCCTACAAAATCTTTCATGCTTACGGCGATATATTCAAGACCTGTAGCAGGAAAAATCCCCATGGGGCCTGTGATATTCACCCCGAAGTATGGATACAGAGCTAGGGCATGTTTGTACTTTAAATTGCCCATAGCATGACGCCCCTATCAATCTGAATTAGTTGAAAATTTATTTTTAATGAAAGATGAATACTTGCTTTTGGGAAAATTAACAAACATTGGAATGAAAATTGCAGGAAATAAGAAATTTAGGAGAGCAAAATTCTAGAAATTATAGTTAAATATATAAAGCTAAGAGAAGAGAAAAGGTTTAAAGGCGTTTTGCCCCATAGGGGTAATGCTTCCTAAGGAACTTCGGAATATTCCACCAGAGCAAAACAAAAATACAAATCTATATGAGAAGGTTAAAGAATGATGAATCATAAAATAATTTTAATATTGATAGCAGTTTTTTCAGTTTTTAGTTTTTTACCTATTCAGGCTTTTGTCCAAAAAGATTTCAATTACGCAATAGTAGTCAAAGAAAAAACTTTTAATGATTCTGAATGGAAAGAAGTTGTCAATGTATTATCCGAAAAATATCCGAGCACGCGTATTTTTATCTATAAGAAATCGCTGGATGAACTTGTTAAAGGTTTAACTTCCTTTTCTCCTGACTATATAGCTGTTGTTGCAAAGCCTGAAGACACAAATCCGAAATTTGTAAAGGAAGTTAATAAGTTCAACAGAAAACTTGGCACTGCGCCGTATGGAAAGGCTGTTCTTGGAATTGTGACAGGTCTAACAGTTGAAGATGCGTTGAGAATAGCCGAAAATAAACAGAAACTTGAAATCAATTTTGGACTTGGAGGAATGATGAGTTTTATTGATTCATTGCCTTCAGGGATTGCCTATTGTGAATTTTATGAAGAAAAAGAAAAGTGGCAAGCGAAAGACCCGGATACTGATGCGGAAAATTATACTGACGCTCCTGATGATCATTTACCTGCCATGGTTGAGTTGATAAATAGCGATGATATTGACGGCATATGGACCAGCGGCCACGCTACCCCGGGAGGGTGGCTTGCTTATTATCCTGATGGTCCATCTGGCATTAACGCTGAAGATGGCAAGTTAATTGGATATGTCGGAGAAGAATCATATCCAATAAAATCAGTTAATCCCAAAATATATCTCGGTATTGGTAATTGTTTGACAGCCTGTATAGAGGATAAAGATAATGCTTATTCACTTGCATGGATTCACTCAGGAGGTGTTGACCAGTTTTTCGGATATACAGTAGAAAGTTACTATGGAATGATGGGTTGGGGAATGGCTGATTATTTCTTTTACAGGGGTGGAAACTTTACTCTTGCTGAAAGTGTTTTCATCATTAATCAGGCATTGATTATGGCTATGGAAAATGATTTGGCAGGAGATGAAATAGACGATATGGCCTATGATAAGGATGTTTGCATAGTTTATGGAGACCCTGCGTGGGATGTAAGAGTTCCTGCTTCTTCTGCAAAGGAGACTGAAGTTTATGAATTTTCTTTGACAAAGGAAAAAGCCGAGGGGAACAAAACTCTATGGAAATTAAGCGTAAAGTTCAAAGATGATATGAATTTCAACCCTGAGAGCCAAAAATTCATTCGGCCAATCTTTGCTTTTTTACCGGAAAAAGTTCACTCTCCAGAAGCTGTCAGCGATTTATCAAATGTCAGTGCCTGGCATGTTAGTAATAATTTTGTCATCGTCAATTTCAAAGAAGAAGTCAAAGCCGGAGATAGCAGAGTTTTTGAATTTACTACAGCTGATTGACTTTAAATTTATTTAGAATATCATTATGCAAAAACACAGAAGACTTAAATATCACAATCAGCACGATAAATGAAAAAACTTATATACTCCTTTTGGGTTTCGATAATTATATTGTCATTAATAGGATGCGGAAAAGAAGACGCTAAGCAAGCCGCAGCTAATACAGTAGTTAACAGCGGAAAAATTACTAAAAGAGCAAGAGCAGGTGAAAATCGCGTTTATGAACAGTTCTCAAATGTAGAACTCTTTCCTGATATCCAGAAAATTATAACAAGAGGCACGCTGAATATTGGGATATATCAAGACTGTGATGTTCCATTCGTTATAAAGGATTCAGACGGTAAAGTTACAGGAGGGCTTGATATGGAAATAACTGGTTTTTTAGCTGATCACCTGGGTGTAAAACCAGTATATGATTACACCATAAAAAGCCGCGTGGAACTCTTTAGGAAACTTCATAATGGAGAAATAGATATAGCAGCTGGAGAGCTTAGCCATACATTTGATAGAGGTAAGTATGTTTATTTTTCTAATACTTATGCTCAACTACATCCATCTTTAATTATGAATAAAAAAGATGTAGTTGAGTTAGGCATAAGAAATGATCCTTATAAATATTTAAGCGAAAAACCTTGTAAAATTGGAGTTCAAGCGGACTCTTCATATATAGAATATGCTCAAAACCTTTTCCCAAAAGCTGAGGTGTATGAATACCCTACATTAGAAGATGCACTGGATGCTCTAAATAGGAATGAAGTAATTGCATTACTCCATGATGATAATGAAATAGTATTACTTGCCCGACAACATGCCGAAATAGCTTTGACCAATACCGTGTATGTATTGAAAAATAAGAAAGATAATATTTGTATAGCAATCTCGCCAAAAAGCCCGAATCTTTGCGATACCGTTAATCTTTATTTGGAATCTGATGATTTATTGTTTGATGTAAATGATCTTATAGAAAGATATCCTGATGCCTATAAATGCGAATAATGGTGATATGAATGGAACGAATTAAACGGTTTCTAAGTAGTTTTTGGACAATTATTTTTTCTCTTGTTTTGGGAGTTGTTATAGGCATTTATGCGCCAAGAATAGCAACGGCTTGCGAATCATTCGGAGAGATATATTTCAAACTAATTGAACTGTGCTGCACCATCATGCTTCCTGTGATAATAATATCAAGCATAGGGAAAATTATTATATCTAAAGGTAGTTCAGGATATGTATATAAAATCTTGATTGCACTATTTCTTACTTTTGCTGTTATTTCTGGAATAAGTATTTTATCTTCTATTATTGTATCTCCTATCACAGCTCCAACTTCTGAAACTACGAAAAGCTTGGGAAAGCTTATAATAAATAGCCAGGAAAAACACCAAGATGAACCCATTGATGTATTAAAAAGTTATTATTTCATAAGGGAGATTGATACAGACAAGGAAATACAGAAAAAAGACACTGGAATATTAAAGATTATAGCTGGCTTTTTCCCTAATAATATATTTGAATCTTTAGCCAATAAAAAAACAGTCGAAGTACTAATTTTCTCTATTATTTTCGGATTACTATTCAAATATATACCCCCGCTCACATGCAATTCTCTTATCAACTTATGTGATAGCCTTTTTGAGGCTTTCAATACTTTTCTCACAATTCTCTTATATTTGCTTCCCTTTGGCATTATTTCTTTAATATCTCACGAAACAACCGGTTTGGATTTTAACATAGTAATTTCTCTCTTTAAACTTGGAGAAAGAATAGCTTTAGTTTTTCTCATTTTATTCATAATCTGTATAATAATAATAAAATACACATCAAAAAAGTCTTTTATTGTTGTCTTCAAAGCTCTTAAAGAACCAATGATCCTGTCTTTTGTAGCCGAAAACCTTGTGGCTATGCCTTCACTGATATCTGCAATGACGGAAAAACTTGGTTTTAACAGAAACAAAGTAGGATCCGCAGCGCCTCTGTGGATGGGGATGGAAATTCATGCTGATGTCGCGTTGTTTGCCGCAGCTTCGATTTTCACTCTACAATTATATGGTATTCCAATAGGATTTAATGAAATAATGATGATTTTTATAGGTTCTATTGCTGCCGGTCTTTCTGCGCTTGGAGCTGCAGCCATTCTATGGGTAGCCTTGATAAGAATAATATTAGACCCACTGGATATACCCTCGTCTCCTATAATCCTTGCATTAATGCTTTTTGAACCTTTTTTCAATGGACTTCTTTACCTATTGAACTCAGTAATAAGCTGTGCCGCAGTCTCAATATTGGCAAGAGAACCAGAGTCAAAAAAAGATTTGCTTCCAGAAATAAAAGAGATCGCTACACCCTAACGCCATCGGCTACAAGAAATACCCAAAAACAGCATTTCTTTAAAAAACTGAATTAAATGGGGGGTATAACTCAATTTTTTCATTTTTCTTATTCCTTCTGCATCACATAGTGATAATACTCATATTTATGCGTGGCAAACTGTGTGTAGGTTTCGCTGCCAATTGTACCGGCAAAATTTAGTGCCACTTTATGAATGAAGCGCGGAGCCAGTTTCTTAATCAATATGCGCTTGCGTGGATCGTCGGCGTCTAAGGCTTTTACTACATTGTCGGTTATCATCATTTCTTTCAGAATACTCATTCCAGAATTGGCAAGCTGTTGTTTCAATTCCGTCATTTCGTAATCGTACCGAAAATCAGTATAAAGAAAATAACCTCCCGGACGAAGCAGGCGGTAAACCTCTTTTAGAAACAAATCCATGCGCGGGTAACGGTGCGATGATTCCACATTCAGAATGGCATCAAACGAATTGTCTTTGAGGAAAGACAAACTTTGAGCATCGCCCTGCGCAAATGAAAGTTCATTCATCTTGTAGTGTTTATTGCAAAATTTAGCGGCATTCTTGTCTAAATCTACCCCAAATGCCGTAGCAGGAGAAAAAGTACGCACCACATACGAAAGTCCGCCGCCACGCCCACAACCTATTTCGGCAATGTCTTTGTTTTTAAAATCTGTGGCACTTCCCAGCAAGTGGTATAATTGAGCCGAATAGCGATTTGGCTCATCGGCAGGATCGAGTTTTACTTTCATATCGGGACTGGAATATCCGTAATTCATAAAAAGAACTTCGGCATTCTTGTCGATATTGTTCACATACCAATACCAAATCCTGAACATCAATTCTCGTAGAGCTTTTATCATTTGTCTTTTATTTAAAAGGTTAATTCTTCTTTGTTTTGTCCCATTCTATACACATGCTCTCTTAATTTCTGCGCCCATTCATAATGTGTCATGGATTTGTCGAAGCGCTGCCAGGGAATGGGTTTGCCTATTACCAGTCTGATAGTTTTATTGCATTTTTTAAACATCTCGCGGGGTAAAAGTATTAATTCTAAGTTAGCTTTTATCCCTAAAAATTTTCTCAATCGAAAAATGAAATAGAAAAGGCGGGAGTTTTGTCCGCCGAAATAAAAGGGTACTATATCTCGTTTAGCCGAAATGGCTTTGGTAATAAAACTTTTCTGCCACGGGGCATCCTGCACCTTCCCCTTGTACACTCGCGACACTTCTCCGGCCGGAAAATGGGTGATGGGCATATCTGAATTGTAAACCTCATCCAAAGCAGCAATATATTCTTTGGGACTGCGCCCGTACACATTCACGGCAGCAATCAAGGGCTTAAGGTTGGGGACATACAAAAAAGCATCGTTACCAATGGCCCTCAGGTCGCCGTATTTCTGACCCACATAATAGGTAAGGATCAGTCCGTCAATAACCCCAAATGGATGGTTAGCAGCAAAAAAACAGCGCGATTTTTCGGGTAGGTTTTCCACTCCAGTCACATCTAGTGTCAGATTAAATTCCTTTATTACCTGCGGCTGAAAGCTAACGCCTATATTGTCGATGTATTTATTAATCACATCGTTCATCTGTTTCTGGCAGATAAGTTTTTCTATAAGCAATATTAGAAAACGAGGCATTTTCCGGAATTTGTTTGATCCGCTGTTTTTTAGCACCTCAGTCACATTGAGGTATTTTTTATAAGTGTGCTTATCTGGGGTTTTCATTTTTTATAATCCGATAAAAACTGTAATTGATTTTCTCTATGAAAAAGTATTTCTTATCAGAGTATAAGAATATTCCACTAGAGCGCAGTATTACAATTGTATTCCTTTTTTCTTCAGAAGATTGGAAACCAATTCGCCTACAAGCCCAGAAAGTTCTTCAGCTGCCAAAGGCTTGTTCTTCAATGCTTCAGAGTAAGTAAACTCCGTATTTGTCGTAGAGAAGCGGCACATCTCGATGCTTTCACCTTGTTCATTCTTTGACTTTACGCCCGAAAGACCAAGTCTGGCAATCTTGTTATAGCCACATGAATTCGGGCATCCAGAAATTTTCAGAGATTTGAGTATCTCCTTAAATAGTTTCCTTTTATATTCAGGTTTCTCGGCAAAGTATTTATCTAAAGCTGCTGACGCTATGTCGGCAAACTTCGTAGGATCTGTCAATCCGATATCGCA
The DNA here is from genome assembly GCA_037127655.1 of Lentisphaerota bacterium. Taxonomy (GTDB): domain Bacteria; phylum Verrucomicrobiota; class Lentisphaeria; order Victivallales; family GWF2-38-69; genus GWF2-38-69. Next base: position 5,658 of record JBAXXY010000025.1, on the reverse strand, counting down.
AGTTTTCGCGCCTATACAGGTAGTTATCAGTCCTTTGAATGATTCACCAGTGTAATTTTTTTTCAACTCTTTCAAACTAGTGTAAAAATCATAAACAATGTCATTAGACAATAGACAAGTGATATTACGCTCTCTTGTAAGTCTTATAAATCTGACTTTAAAAGTTTCAAAGACTTTAATCAGAGCATCCAAATCATCGTGAGAAAGAATTCCGTAAGGAATATAAACTGTTATAAGACTAGGACTAACTGTATTATTGAACTGAGAGGCAAAATCTGACTTATCAGGAACAACTGCGCTTTGGACTTTGTCTTCCGAAGAATAATATGAGATGAAGAGTTTCTTGAATTCTTCCTCGCCTTTGGCATCAACTATGAATTTGATTCTGGCCTTGTTTCTGTCCTGCCTGTTCCCGTGATCGTAGAACATATTCATTAGCGCGTAAACTACATTAAGACACTCTTCAGCAGGTACAGATTCAAGAACTTTTACTCCGACCGCCGGGCTCTTACCTAAAGCTCCTCCTACGAAAACATCGAAACATTTCTTACTGCCGGATAGTTTTGCCACAAAACCTAAATCCTGATATCTGGCATTGTCACAGTCGTCAGGACAGCATGAAAAACCTGTTTTGATTTTTCTGGGCAGAGAAATAGTTTTCTCAAACTTCCCGAAAGCTTTCTCCATTGCCTGAGCATAAGGAACTACATCAAAACTCGAAGATGGATGCACTCCAGAATGCGAGGAAACCGTAGCTGCTCTAATACAATTTCCGCCGCCTGCGACGCACGCCAAGCTATTTTTCTGATATTTGGATAGAAGGTCTCCAAGATTTAAAGGATTAACGCCGTGAAGCTGGATGTCTGCTCTGGTCGTAAGATGTATAAAATCAGCTCCGCATTCTTGGGCTATGGCATTTATGGTTTTCAGCTTTTCTATGCTTAATTCCCCGCCGGGCAGACGGATGCGGGACATAAATTTTCCGTCTTTTTGCTTGTATATTGCCAGACATGAAGAAGTCGCCTTGAGTTCAGGATACTCAATTTTCTTTTTAATAAATAAACTTATCTTCCTTTTGAATTCAGTAACTACATCCATAAAAAACTCCTAAGTATTTAAAAAAACTGTATTTTAGTTTATACCCTCGTACGGTCTTTCTGCAGTGTCAACGGCAGCAATATACCGATCAGCAAAGCAAATATAGTCAAGATGGTTTTAACAAAGAAAAGCAATGTGTCATTTAACAGCATCGGAGTAAGTGTAGATGATGTTTGTCTGGCTATAGCCATTAAACCTTCAAGTCCGTTTATGGCAGAGAATCCCGGGAACATCGGAATTGCTGATATGATAGCTAATAGTATGGCAGGTACGCTGTACTGATGTTTGTTGATAACTATGGACTGCATTTCTATTCGTATAGCAATGAATGTTACTATCAGTATGCCGATAAAACTGGCAGTGTGGGCAGGAAAAGCAAAATAGGACATACAGATTGCGCGGATAAGTCTGGCAAGAAAACCACAGCATGCAAACAGCCACAAAGATTTGCGTGATGCATTGTTTATAGCAGCCAGTCCGACAGCAGCAGCCCCAGCCCATAGACCTTCTTCTAAAACTTTCAGCCAAACTGCAGAATGAGATTGAGCCATCGTCAAAGACATATGTTCAGGAGCAAACATCATGGCTAGCGACAATCCTGCAGTTATCAGCAAAGCCGTTGTTATAGCAAAACATATTCGGCATATTCCAACTAGGTTGTGATTATGCAGAATATCAATTCCGCCTGTAATAAATGGAAAAGCGGGCACTAAAAACAGCATCGGCGCGATAATTGCTACCAAAGGGGTTGTCGTATGAACAATATACGAACCAGCAACTGCGATTAGTCCGCCGAACACTACTGCCAAAAGGATGGAGACAAGCAAGTTATAACCTGACGCAACAAGCTTCTGCCTGCACCAATATGCTCCCAGCGAAGCTATAAAAATAATAGGTAATATAATATTATCAGCTCCGTTCAGAGCTCCGGTAGCAACTCCGGCAATACCTGCCATGGATCCGCCCAATAAATTATTCTTATAGTGTCGTTCGGCGGCAATTGCCGTGAGTTTTTCATGAATCCAGTTCCTGCTTGGTCTATCAGTCATTTTGTCCAGATTGTGCAGAAATTGGCTTATATATCGAACTGCGGCGATATTAACTCCGCCGAATTCTGGAGATTTATCAATTACAGTCCGGTATTCCTTCCCGTCCACAGTTGTGATAATTAATCCGGCGTAAGTAATCAGCATGCGGATTTCAGGTCCATTGAGATACTTATTGAGAAAAAGTATTGACTCTCTGACTCGCCGTGCGGTAGCGCCATTATGAAATAAAATGCGCCCTAGAGCTAGAAGCAATTCAATTAGTGGAATCTCTGGAGCAGAAACGCTGTCAATATCTTTAGTGTTCATATAAGTCCTAACTCCCTTTGCTCCTAATTACTCAATAAAGCCTCTTTGACTTTATCAAATCCGATTCTTTGAATCATTTTCGGAAACCTTTCGCCAACTTCACCATTTTCCCTGTAATAGTCAATTGCTTTATGAATGCATGATTCAGCCTGTTCGAGAGTTACTTCTTCGACGAGAAGGTTTCCGTGAAGTTGCATAATTCTTCCATGAATTCCGCCGATAAATATATCTACTTTGCCAAGTTTTTTACCAACTAATCCAACATCAGTTAATTGAGGTTTGGAACAGCTGTTCGGACAGCCTGACACGCCTATTCTGAACTTATTCGGAAGCGTGACATCATAATATCCTTTGTATATCTTTTCCATAAAATGTTTAGTTAGGCTTTCGACATCATATAGCCCGAATCTGCATACAGTTCCCTTGCATGCATGCACAGCCCTGACTCTCTTTCCGGCTCCGCCGACCATTGCTCCGACAGATTCAATTTCAGCTTTTACCTTTTCCAAATCCTCGTATTTGATAAACGGTATCTCGATATTGAGTCTTTGAGTAAGCAAATAATATCCTCTGCCATATTTTTCTGATATTTCAGTTATTTTTCTGGATATATTTGCAGGAACAACACCGGCCGGCATAAGCGCTCTGACAGAAAAAAAACCTTCTTCTTTCAGAGACAGAAAACCCTGTCCTCTTAACTTCATTTTCAGTTCGTTGGTCATTTCAACAGACATTGAATCCTCCCATAATTCTTGTTAAAAACTCTTTAGTAAATATCAGAAATTATCAGTATAATATCGGAAGTATCAACGGTCAGCTGAATTTATTCGGTTTTAAAAAGCTTCCTTTTGAAATAGAGCGCCACATTAACAAGTCCTATCATTACCGGAACTTCTACTAATGGTCCAATTACTGCAGCAAAAGCCACTCCGGAATTGATTCCAAAAACCGCTACAGCCACAGCTATGGCAAGTTCGAAGTTATTGCTTGCCGCAGTAAATGACAGAGTAACTGTTTTTTTGTAATTGGCACCAGCTTTCCTGCTCATCCAAAAAGATACGAAGAACATTATCACAAAATAAACAAGAAGAGGAATTGCTATGCGAACTACATCCATCGGTATCTCTACAATGAGCTTACCTTTCAAACTGAACATGACGACTATTGTAAAAAGAAGCGCAATCAAAGTTATTGGACTTATTTTAGGCACAAATTTTGCATGATATTTTTCCTTTCCTACAAGTTTTACACCGACAAAACGAGTTATTGCCCCGGCGATGAAAGGTATCCCCAGGTAAATGAAAACGCTCTCGGCAATCTGACCGATACTTATATTGACTATTGCTCCTTTAAAACCAAACATTGGAGGGAGAATAGTTATAAAAATCCATGCGTAAACGCTGAAAAACAGCACTTGAAAAATACTGTTGAAAGCAACCAGCCCTGCAGCGTATTCGGTATCTCCTTTTGCAAGTTCATTCCAGACAATGACCATAGCTATGCAGCGGGCCAAGCCTATCATGATCAAGCCTACCATGTATTGCGGATAACCGTGAAGAAATACTATAGCGATAACAAACATCAAAATAGGGCCGATAATCCAGTTCTGCAGGAGCGAAACTCCAAGCACCATCTTATTGCTAAATACATCGCCCAATTCTTCGTAACGAACTTTGGCAAATGGAGGATACATCATCAGTATTAATCCGACAGCTATTGGGATGTTGGTCGTTCCGACTGAAAAGATGTTGATAAAATCTTCGATGCCTGAAATAAAATAGCCCAGCCCGACCCCCAGAGCCATTGCTCCAAAAATCCACAGGGTTAAATACCTGTCTAAAAACGAGAGTTTTTTAGTGATTTGTGACATATTGAAGCTCCTCTTTTTATTATTAGAAAATAAAGTTAAATAGGTAACCGACTATCAGAATTCCGCATCCAACGATGCCGACAAATGTGGCAATTAAAGGCAACTTAAGAACCTTCTTAAGAATGATTATTTCAGGAAGGGAAAGTCCGATTACAGCCATCATGAAGGCAAGAGCTGTTCCAAGGGAAGCACCTTTCTCAATAAGTACTGACACAATTGGAATTATGCCTGCTGCGTTTGAATATAATGGTATGCCGATAAGCACTGAAAGCGGAACGCTGTACCATTCATGACTACCCATGAATGATGCCAGGAAGTTTTGGGGGACGAAACCGTGAAACCCTGCTCCAACTGCAATACCTATTGCCACATAGAACCAAACCTTGCCGACAATATCCTTAATTGCGTCATAACCGTAGCTAATCCTTTGAGAAAGAGACATTGTTTCTTTTGCCAAATCCTGATGTTCAGCATGAATCTGATAAACCCAGTCCTGAACCCACTTTTCAAGCTTGAGTTTGCCGATTATCCAACCGGACAGAATCGCTATTAAAAGCCCGGTTGATATGTAAATCAAAGTTACTTTCCAGCCGAACATTCCGAAGAGAAGAACAACAGCTACTTCATTTATCATGGGAGCCGAAATCAGAAATGAGAAAGTTACGCCAAGAGGAATTCCTGTTTCTACAAAACCCAAAAAAAGAGGAATTGCCGAACATGAACAAAACGGCGTTATGATTCCTATAAGAGCCGCCAGAATATTCCCTCCAAATTCAGACCGTCCTCCAAGAATTTTCAAAACTCTTTCCTGAGTCATATATGATCTGACAATCCCTACAAAGAATATTATCAACGCCAGAAGCATCAGGACTTTAGGCAGCTCAAATATGAAAAACCCCAAAGCATCGGTTATCTTTGCCCCTTTTTCGAGTTTCAAGAGCTTAAAAACAAACCAGTCGGAAATGTTCTGTAATGAAAGATAAACCAAAACCCACAGTATGAGCCAGGCAAATGCTATGGCAATGCTTTTTAAGTTTTTCATTTTAAATGGGATGAGATATTAACTACAAATTCTCTGATCTCGTCTCTGACTTTGCGGTAGCAGTTGAGTTTGTCTTCTTCTTTTTCAAATTCTTTGGCAAGCTTCGGAGGGTCTTCAAATCCAACATGAATGACTTTGGTTTTTCCGGGGAAGAAAGGACAGTTTTCGTTGGCATGACCACAGACAGTTATCACGAAATCAAACTCGATCCCTTTGAGTTCGCTTAGAAGCTTGGAGTAGTGTTTTGAAATATCCACTCCGGCTTCTTTCATTACTTGGACGGCATAAGGATT
>JBAXXY010000024.1:0-23807 GCA_037127655.1 Lentisphaerota bacterium | reverse complement strand
ATAAAGAAGAAAGTTTTGAGATTATTGGTGCATGCATGAATGTTCACAAGGAACTCGGTTTCGGATTCTTTGAAGAAGTTTATCAGCAGGCTTTGGAGCATGAATTTAAATTAAACTACATTCATTACGAAAGAGAAATTCATTTGCGAATAAAATATCGTGATATTTATCTGGATAAACAGTATATAGCTGATTTTATTTGCTATGATAAAATAATAGTTGAGTTAAAAGCAGTAAGCAGTCTCACCGGAGAGCATTATGCTCAGGTTATTAATTACCTTAAAGCAACAGGATATAAATTAGGATTGTTAGTAAATTTCGGGACTAAGAGTTTAGAATATAAACGATTAGTCCTATCTTAATAATTAGTGAAAATTTGCGTAATTAGCGGATAAGTATGATTAATAATAATTTTTAGATGTGAATGCTGAGTTGAGATTTACTCAAAACCTAAAACTTAACACTCAAAACTACTATCCAGTCCACGGATTACGCGGATTAGCGCGGATTAAAAGAATAAAAACAGAGCCGTATAAATGGAATTAAATATCAATCAGCTATCACCCCATCTTTTCTGGGATGTTGATAAAACAAAAATCGATTTCGAAAAGAATAAGAAATTGGTCATTCACAGAGTGCTTGATTACGGTTTATTGAGTGACTGGCTTTATACCATGGAATATTATGGGCTGTCAGAGATAGGCAATACTGCAGTGAAAATTAGAGACCTAGATAGTAAATCAATGTCATTTGTATCCGTATTGGCGAAAATACCTAAAGAGAGGTTCCTATGTTATACTACAAAACAATCTCAGAGCAGACACTGGAACTTCTGAAGAAACTCCAGAAAGTTCCTGACTTTTCATCATTACGCCTTGTTGGAGGGACGGCTCTTGCCTTGCAGATCGGTCATAGAAAATCTATAGATATTGATTTATTCGGAAGACTCAATATTGATGAATTTTCTATGTCAGAAAATATAAACTCTATAGGAAAAGTAACGCAGTTAAAAAAATCAAAGAATATCAACATATACACAATTGATGACATAAAAGTGGACATTGTAAATTATTCTTATCCCTGGATTGGAAAGCCGATAGTAGATAATGAAATAATTTTAGCTGATAAACAGGACATAGCGGCTATGAAGCTTGCGGCTATTACTGGTAGAGGGACTAAAAAAGATTTCATTGACCTTTATTTTCTCCTGAAACACTTTTCATTATCTGAGATGCTTGGCTTCTATAAAGATAAATTTGCTGACAGTTCGGAATTCCTGGTCTTAAAAAGTCTGACTTATTTTGACGATGCCGAAGAGGATGTAGAACCTCTTATGCTCATAAAAGCAGATTGGAATGAAATTAAAGAATCAATAAAAGAAGAAGTAAGAAAATATATCTTAAAAGCTTAATGCTTGATTGGTGTTCATTAGCGTCTATTTGCGGTTAGAAATGAGTTATAAAGTTCGTTCAATTAGATAAATTCGTGGTTAAAACAATTGACACATTAGTCTTCATAAGATACCCTTATATATGTACCATATTTATGTACTACATTAGGGAAAAAGAAGGAATATGCAAACTTTATTAGCAAATCGATTTACGAACATAGTTGAGCTCAAGAAGAACACAAGCAAGGTGATAAATAGTGTTGAACTCGAACCTGTTGCTGTTTTAAGCCATAATACGACAAAAGCCTATATACTATCAGCAAAACTTTATGAGGATATTTTAGAAGCTTTAGATGACAAGTATTTAGTTAGAGTATGTTCTGAGAGACTGAAGAACCTTGATTCAGCTATAGAGGTTAACCTTGACGAACTTTAAGTATAAATACACTTTGAAATTTTTGCCTGAAGCACTGACAGAATGGAATAAGGCGGATAAAGCAATCAGAAACGCCTTTGTGAAAATGTTGGAAAAAAGGCTTGGCGAGCCTTGTCGCCCTAATATGGCATTAAAAGGGTTAAAGGACTGTTATAAGTTAAAACTCAGAGATGCAGGATTTAGACTAGTTTATCATGTAAGAAACACAGAGCTTATAGTAACTGTTGTCGCTGTTGGTAAAAGAGAAGACAATGTCGTTTATGAAATGGCAAGAAGCAGGCTTCCATTAAATTGATTTTAAATTCTACATAATGGTTGATGAACAGAACCCAATCACAAGTTCATAAAGTTATAAAGTTATAAAGTTATAATTCGTGTTCATTCGCGGTTAGCTTCTGTTCAAAACTAAGTCAAAGTTCTTTATTTCATTCTCTATTAATCTATTAATTATTAGAGAAATATCCTGTTTGTTTTTTGTTGCTATCTCACTAAGATACTCATAATTATTTTGATTCAGATAAACAGGGAATTCAAAGATAGCGTTCTTTTTATAGAATTTTCCTTTTTCAGCATTTGTAAAATCAATAATTTTATTCATAATTGAATTCTTTCTTTATATTGTTTTTGTTCAGGTTTCTTGGCATTTCTAGCTGAGAATATTCTAATAGTCGTTTTTGAATTTGTTTCTCTATAAGTGTGATTTACTATCAAAATTCTCCCTCTGTTGCTTAAACCAATTGTAAACCAGCGCTCTTCTTCATAGCTGTGCAAAGAGTCATAGGCAGTCAAAGCATTCGGATCTGCAAGTACAGTAGCAGCTTCTTCAAAGTCAACTTTGTGCTTAATTATATTGCTGTTTAGTTTCTTGCTATCCCATTCAAATGAGTATTTAATCATTATTTAACTCAAATACTACAGGTATTATGTTTTTCTTAATCTGCTTTTAGTTTATTAATTTATTATAATGCAATTTTACCGCTTCTAGAGATTTTATCCACATCAGAGTGGAGCATCTGCATAAATCTGTATTTAAGTTCCTGCCCTTACTCGACTGGTTAGAAAAAGTTGAAAGTTCATAAAGTCAATGTTGGATTTTGGATGCTGGATGCCCAGACACCAGAACCCAAAGCCTAGAACCCAATCACAAGTTTATAAAGTTGAATTCTTGTTCATTAGTGGTTAGCTTTTTAAAAATATGAATAGATTTAAATTCTAGAATTTGCCATTCCAAGGTATAGCGTAAATATCTGGAGATATCTTATAACACTCTTCCCCAGCATAGACAATTATTCCTTTAGCGACTTTATCTCCATAGGTTTCTCTAAAAGCCTTTAATCCACTTGTATCAAATCCGGAAAGAGATGTTTTTGATTTTACTTCAATAGGATAGAGTTTTCCGTTAGTTTCAATTACGATATCAACTTCAGCTCCTCCAGATGTCCGCCAATGATAGATATTAGCCGAGAGTAAAGATTTATTAAGATTCTTTCTAATCTCAGACATAACAATTCTGGCACGGGTCGTAAGTGTTAGGCATTTTGGTTCTCCTTTATGGAATTTTAATAAAATAGTTTTTTTAAAAATTCTTCATTTGCAGCGAATAGTCCATAATATTCGTTGATTGGGTTGGGAGATTTGCTAAAATTATCTTCGTAAAATTGAAATAAATAAAAAATAATTTACTTTTAAGCTCAGCTGAGGAATAAAATTCTCTTGGAGAACTCAAAAGCAAAACAGTTTGCTCATAAAAACGGGGATGGTTTATGAATGGAATCAGAGTTCAGCTACACTTTACGGGACTAATCGATATTAAGAACCTTGTAAGCGGTGATTATCTAACACTCAAGGAAGGTTCAAACCTAAGCGATCTTCTTACCCAAATCGGCATTCGCCAGGAACACAAGAAATACATTATTTCCATGGTAAATGAGAAGAAAGAGTTTCTTCACTATATGCCTAAAAATGACGACCAGATCAAGCTTTTCCTTCCTGTAGGAGGCGGATGATGACTTTAGAAAGAGATGCTTTTTTTAGTGGTTTAACTGAAAGAAACAGTCTTGATAAGTCATTTGCCGAAAAGTTAAGAAAGGCCGTTGTAGGAATAGCTGGATGCGGAGGATTGGGTTCGAATGTCGCCATGGCTCTAACCAGGGCAGGGGTTGGAAAACTTATTATAGCAGACTTCGACAGCGTAGTATTATCCAACCTTAACAGGCAGTTCTTTTTTGTTGACGATATTGCCAAACCAAAAGCTGAGGCTTTGGCTAAAAACCTTAAGAAAATAAATCCTTATATCGAGATTGAAGAAAAGATTGTAAAGGTTACTCCAGAAAATCTTAAAGAGCTTTTTGAGAAAGCCGATATAATTGTGGAGGCATTCGACAATGCCTGCGAAAAGTCCATGCTGATTAATGCATTTTTAGAAGAAAAAAGTTTTTTAGCAAAATATTTAGTTTGTGCATCTGGTTTGGGTGGAATTGCTTCATCAAATCTGATAAAAACTATCAGATACAGTCAAAGAGTTTATGCAGTAGGCGATTTTGTATCAAGTGTTTGCAATGGAGTTGGAGTAGTTGCTCCGAGGGTTTTCCTTGCGGCGGCTCAGGAAGCTAATATGGTAGTAAGGCTTATAGCAGGGGAAACCGAGCCATAAGATCAATGATAACTATAAGAAATTTGAATATTAACCAATACTAAAATAAGGAGAGGAAATGAGGGTAAAGGATTTCGTCTTTGCTTCCAAAGTATCGGAAGCTACTTCTCTCATGAGAGAGATCGGGGAGTCCGCTTTTCTAATGGCAGGCGGTACATCCACATATTTTATCGCATCGAAAACATCAAAGGTAGCTATTGATATAACCAGGCTGCCGCTGAAGGAAATCAGCAAGATAAATAACTCGTTCAGGATTGGTTCACTTGCTACTATTAATGAGATTCTGAAGCATAAAGACAGCGGTTGGGTTCTTGATAGAGTAGCTAAAATCTTTAATAATCAGCAAATAAGAAACATTTCTACTATTGGTGGAAATATCGCAAGGGTTTTCTATTGGTCTGACATGCCTGTAGCCCTTCTTGCTCTTGGTGGATCATTGAAGCTTTCAGGTATTGCTTCAAAGCATGTCAAAATATCTGAAGCTTTTTCCAAGGCCACTACGCATAAAGATATATTCAGTTCTTCAATACTCGAGTACATAGAAATACCTGCTCTTACAAAAGGGATGGGGTTTGCTTATTCTAAAGAAACAAGGACTAACGGCGCATTTAGTTCAGCCACAACTGCCGCAGGAGTTAAAATCGAAGACGGAGTAATCTCCGAAATGAGAGTAGCTATCGGTTCAGTTCTTCCTTTCCCTGTAAGGCTTACAGATATTGAAGATTTCCTTATAGGCAAAAAACCTGCATGTTCACTTCTAAAGGAAATAAAATTCGACAAACTTAATAAAATGAAGCTCGTACCAAAAGAATTCATGTCTGATGAGTTCTGCAGACATCTCGTCAAGGTAAAAGTTACAGATGTTATCTGCGAAGCTATCAAAGAAGCTGTTGGAGGATGCAAATAATGACTACCAGGAAAATATCGTTTACTTTAAACGGCGAACTCAAAGATTTTGACGTATTTCCAAATGAAAGACTTCTCTCTCTTTTGAGAAGGAATGGATTCAAAGGAACTAAATATGGATGTCTCGAAGGCGCCTGCGGCACATGCGCTGTAATTATGGATGGAAAAGCCGTAAATTCATGTCTTCTTTTTGCATTTCAGGCTCAAGGCAGAAGCATTCAGACGGTTGAATCTCTGAGCAACATAGACAATAAGCTACATGAGATACAGCAGGCTCTTGTGGATGAAGGAGCCGTCCAGTGCGGTTACTGCACGCCTGGTATAGTGCTTGCTGCTAAAGCTATGTTTGATGAAAATCCAACCCCTGATGATGAGACGATCAAGATTCAGATGGATGGCAATCTTTGCAGATGTACCGGTTATGAAAAAATATGGTCTGCCATAAAGAAAGTTTCTGCCAGTCATAAAAAAGGAGGCTCAAAATGAAACCCGTCAGCAAAATGAAAGTTGTTAATAAATCCCTCAAGAAGATTGACGCAACAGCCCTGTCTCAGGGAAAGCATATGTACACCGGAGATTTAACTCCACCCAATGCTCTTTATGTGAAAATGCTCTGGAGTCCGCATGCTCATGCCAGAATTAAATCCATAGACATTAGCAAAGCCGAAAAAATACCCGGAGTAAAATGTGTGCTGTATTACGGCAATGTACCTAGGATACCACATTGTACTGCAGGGCAGGGATATCCTGAACCTTCTCCATACGATACTTTTATATTTGACAAGAAAGTTCGTTTTGTAGGAGACAGAGTCGCAGCTGTTGCAGCTGAGACATCTGATATTGCTTCTGAAGCTCTAAAATCTATCGAAGTGGAATATGAAGTTCTAGAGCCTGTTTTTACTTACGACGATGCTCTTAAAGATGGCGCTCCTATAATCCACGATGAAGAAGAGTGCTATGTTCCAATCCCGATTCCTTATGAACCTAAGAAAAACATCGTGGCCAGAGTAGGAATGAAGGCCGGCAATTTCGAAAAGGCCATGAGCGAATCTGATTACACTTTCGATGAAATTTTCGAAACCCCTTATGCCCAGCACTGTCCTATTGAAGGATATATTTCATGGGCTCAACTCGATCCTTATGGAAGAGTTTTTATAACTACTAGCACACAGGTGCCATTCCACACAAGAAGAATTGTTGCAAGAGCTCTTGATATTCCTGTCCAGAAAATAAGAGTGATCAAACCAAGAATAGGCGGCGGATTCGGATGCAAACAGGAAATGATGCTCGAAGATATCGTAGCATTAGTCGCGATTAGAACCGGCAGACCGGCATTGTGGGCATTCACCAGAGATGAAGTCTTCAGATCGGGTAGAACAAGACACCCTATGCGCATCAGAATCAGGTACGGTTTGATGAAAGACGCTACAATTAACGCAATAGGTTTAGATATAATCAATAATACAGGCGCTTACGGCGGCCACGGACTTACAGTAATGAGTTGCGCAGGAAGCAAAGTATTGCCTTTGTACCATGTCAGCAACATTCATTTTGATGCCAAGTCCATTTATACAAACCTTCCTGTCGGCGGAGCATACAGAGGGTTTGGAGCTACTCAGTCCTACTTCCCTGTGGAAGTAATGATTGATGTAATGGCAGAAAAACTTGGAATGGATTCTCTCGAATTCAGGAAGAAAAACCATATCCAAACCGGCGAAAGCCACCCTGCTTTCGAAGCTCTTGGTGAAGGTAAACCTGGCGCTCCTATGACAATAGGAAGCTGTTCACTCGATGAATGTATTGATAAAGGAGCCGCAGAAATAGGCTGGAAAAATAGGACTCCTCATACAGCTAAGAGCGGAAGATACAGAAGAGGAATAGGGATGAGTATCCATATGCAGGGATCGAGCGTACCTGAAATAGATATGGGCGCGGCGTCTATCAAAATGAATGATGACGGTTCATTTAACCTTCTTGTAGGCGCTACTGACCTTGGGACGGGAAGCGACACAGTCCTGGCTCAGATTGCTGCAGAAGAACTCGAAACTACTCTCGATAAATTCATTGTTTATTCTTCTGATACAGACATGACCCCATTTGATGTAGGCGCTTATGCTTCAAGCACCACATACCTTTCAGGCGAAGCTACAAGAAAGACAGCAGCCAAGGTTAGAGAACAGATTCTTGGAGTCGGAGCTGCTATGCTTCATAAAAAAATTGAAGAAGTTGATGTCTGTGATGCTCATGTCGTGGCAAAAGACGGTTCAGGCAAAGTATCATATAGTGAAGTAGCGCATTATGCTCTTTACGAAAACAATCAGTTCCAGATTGCCGCAATAGAATCTCATATTACCCACAAATCTCCACCACCTTTTACTGCTCACTTTGTTGAAGTAGAAGTAGATATGGAGACAGGTCATGTAACGGTTCTTAAGTATGTAGCGGCTGTTGACTGCGGAACTGCTATCAATCCTCAGCTTTGCGAAGGGCAAACTGACGGCGCTGTTCTCAATGGCATAAGTTACGCCCTTACTGAAGAGTATCGTTTCGACGATAACGGCAAAATGACCAATGCAGACTTCATGACTTATAATATCTTCTCAATGAGAGATAAGCCCGAAATTAAGTCTATAATCGTGCCAAGTTACGAAGAAACTGGACCATTCGGAGCAAAGAGCGTATCAGAGCTTTCTATCAATGGCGCTATGCCATCCATTTCCAATGCTATTTACAATGCCACAGGCGCAAGGTTAAAAATAGCTCCATTTACTCAGGAAAGAGTTTGGAGAGCTATACAAAATAAATAGTTAAAATCCAAATGGTTTAGGCTAAGAAATTAACCTAAACCATTTTTGTTTTTTTTAGATTTTAGAATGGAGACATATAATGAGTTTGCTTATAAAGTCAGGCTTGGTTGTAACTGCCATAAGTTCTTATAAGGCTGATATTTTTGTAGAGAATGAGAAGATAACTGCTATCGGTTCAGATCTCTGTGCAGAGTATGAAAAGAGAGCAACGCAAGTCATTGATGCCACAGGAAAATACATTCTTCCAGGAGCAATTGACCCTCATACTCACATAGATATGCCTTGTATGGGGACAAGAACTACTGATGACTTTACGAGCGGAACCATTGCGGCTTGTTGTGGCGGGATTACCTCCTTTATTGACTTTGAGCATCTTGAAAAAGGAGCCACGATCAGAGGAGCTCTTGAACCAAGGAAAGTTCTTGCTCAAAAACTCTCTGTAATAGATTATGCTTTCCATATAGGCATTACCGAAGTTAATGAGGCAATTTTATCAGAGATAAAAGATGCCATCCTATCGTATGGCACACCGAGTTTTAAAGCTTACACTACATATGCTTTCAGGTTAGATGATCAGGCTCTAATTAAACTTCTGGAGAAGGTTAAAGAGTTTGGTGGAATTGTTCAGCTGCATTCCGAGACTCACAGCATCATCGAATCCCTCAGAGAAAGATTTGATAAAGAAGGACGAAACAGCGATCTGTACTGCCATGCCTTAAGCCGTCCAGCGATTTGTGAAGCAGAAGCTGTCAGCCGCGCTGTTTACTTTACTAAATACGCTGATTCTCAACTCTATGTCGTTCACCTTTCATCCAAAGAAGGTTTGGAAGTCGTGACTGAAGCTAAGAAGAAAGGATTAAAAGTTATTGTAGAAACTTGTCCCCAGTATCTTGTTTTGAATGACGATTATCTAAAGAAAGGATGGGAGAGCGCAAAATATATTCTCTCGCCTGCATTAAGAGAGAAATCCAGCAATGATGCCCTTTGGAAGGGAATTGCCGATGGAATAATTCAGACAATAGGTTCAGATCATTGCCCGTTTAACTTTCACGGCATTAAAGACATGAATGGCAAGGATGATTATAGAAAGGTTCCTGGTGGGGCGCCTGGAATAGAGACTAGCCTTATGCTTATGCACTCTGAAGGCGTGGCTAAAGGAAAGATAAGCCTGGAAAAGATGGTAGCTGTCACTTCCACCAATGTAGCGAAGATATTCGGAATGGAAGAAAAAGGCGAAATAGCCGTCGGCAAGGATGCAGACATAGTGATTTTTGATCCGAAACAGAAGTTTACAATTAACTATCAGAAACTGCACATGAAAGTTGACTATAACCCCTTCGAAGGAATGGAAGTAACTGGCATGCCTTACATCGTATTTTCAAGAGGTAGAAAAGTTGCCCAATGGAAAAATGACCATGTTGAATTTGTAGGAAAACCAGGCACCGGAAAATTCATCCACAGAAAGCCATTTAAGACACTTTAACTACTGTCTCGATAACTCTCATTTTCTTCCATCTGCCCTGTTTAAATCGTATGTAATAAACGAAACTCAGAGCAGAAATATAAACTGTCGCTATTACCCAGCAGGTGTTCAGTCCTGCTTCGAGCCAATAAACTGCTATATATGTCGGGAAAGCCAGAGCTATGATGGAAAAGATAGAAACAATCATTACGAAAATTGTGTCCCCTGCACCTCTTACTGCGCATGAAAAAATGATGCTTGCCGAGTCAAAAAATGAATAGAAAGCTACGAAACGAAGCAGCATTATCGTTACTGGAAGTATCACTTCCATCTCTTGACTGCTGCGGCTTTTGGAAATGAAAAGATCAGCAAAAACATGAGGAAACAAGACAAAAGACAGAGCCGTTATTCCCATATAGATAAATGTAATATGATAGCTGGAATACACGCTTTTCTCTGCGAGTTTGGGGTTTTCGGCACCAATGTATTGTCCGACCAGGACAGAGATAGCGATGCCTGAACCAATCATCGGCAGAAATGCTATCATGTTTATATTGAATGCTATGTTTGTCGCAGCAAGACTCTCTGTGCCTAGTTTGCCTACAAGCAATATAAAAAGTGTAAATCCGGACAAATCTATAAAGAACTGAATTCCTGCAGGTAATCCAAACTTTATAAGTCGCTTGAATAAACCTAAATCAAATCTCCATCCGCTTCTAATATTATACTTTTCTGACTCATGGTGTCTTAAAATAAGGATCGAGAAACATATTACTGAGCAAAGACCTGAACTGACGGTCGCTATTCCTGCGCCTTTGATGCCCATTTCAGGAAAACAAAGATTACCGAATATCAGACAATAATCAAGAAAGACTGTTACTGATGTGGAAAAAAGGTTAACAAACATCAATGGCCATGTTTTTCCAAGCCCGGCATAAAAGCCTGACATTGCGGCTGATGCAATCATAGGGAATGAACCGAAACACAGCACCTGGAAGAAAATTGTTTCGTGTTCTTGAACAATCTGGTCATGTCCGAATACTGCAAATATATCAGGGGTAAAAGGAATTAAAGAAAAAATTACTACCGCTCCAATTATTGAGAAATAAACTCCCTGCCATACAGATGGTCCGATTTTATGATAAGTCTTTGCGCCGTAATATTGGGCAACGAAGGTTCCTGTGTAGCTCGCCGTGCCTATAAAAAGCCCGGTAATTGCCAGATGAAGCAACCCAGCTGGCATGGCCGCCGCAACAGTTTCCGGCGAATACCAGGCAAGAAACATTCTGTCCACAAATTCCTGCAATGCCAGAGACGAAGTGCTCAATATAAGAGGTATTGCTATGACAAGAAACTCTTTGTAGCCACCGGGGCAACTCCATCTGTTTTTAATCCGCTCAAAGAACATATTTAAAAACCTAAAGCTTAACTAAATTCTCTATTCGTCTCTATTTACATTATCAGAAGAGAATGCAGGAAGACATACTGCCATATATTCAGAGCCTTCAGGACTGGAATATCTGACCCATTCGTTTGCTGAAGCGATAAATCCTTGCCCGGCATTGATTTTGTGGGTTCCATTCTTCGTTTCAGCCAAAAGATAGCCCTTTAAAACTACTGTATATTCATCGAATTTTGGAGTTTGTCCGGGTTCATTCCACCCCTTAGGGCTAACCATTCGCGCTACGCTAAGATTTTTATTTCCTGTATTAACAGAGCCAATATATTCTTCAATTATTTTTGGAATATCGCCGCATGCTTTGATAATCGTGGGTGCATCTATTTTTTTCGACATAATAAACTCCTTTTGCTTGATTGGTTTATTTTATTCTCACATATTAGCCTCGTCGTATCTGTTTTTCATTGAATCTTTAGAGGAAAGTTAGATTTAGAAGACTTATAATGAACCTATGTTAATCAAATATGGAATAATTTGATGTATTATCTAGATGAGACGCACATATTGATTTTTCTGCTTCAGGTTTTCATTTTACTTCTTGCCGCAAGGGGTTTGGGTGAACTCTTTAGGAAATATGGACAACCGGCTCTTATCGGCGAACTCATAGCGGGAGTAGTTTTGGGACCAACCCTCTTCGGGCGTTTTTGCCCTGGACTTTTTGGGACGATTTTCCCACCTGACGCTTTTCAGCGAAACATGCTTGAGACTGTCGCATGGCTGGGCGTTCTTTTTATGCTGCTTCAGACAGGATTTGAGATAGACTTTTCAGTAGCATGGAGACAGAGAGGCAAAGCGCTGATAATTGCTTTTGCAGGGATTATTATTCCTTTAATTATCGCTTTTGTTCCAGCTTATTTTCTCCCTGATAAATACTTGATGCAGCCCGACAGACGCCTGATTTTTGCCTTGTTCATCGCGACAGTGATGACTATTAGCGCTATGCCGATAGCCGCCAGAATACTGCATGATTTAAATCTGCTAAAAACTGATATGGGATTCCTGATAGTGTCTGCTTTAGCTGTAAATGATATTATCGGGTGGGTGCTTTTCAGTATCATTATTGGAGCATTTATGCAGTCAAGCGTTAATATCCCATCAATATTTACAATTTTTTTCGTTACTATAGCTTTTGCTTTTTTTGCGTTGACTGTTGGAAGAAAAGTTTCCACCAAAGTATTAGACAAACTCAGGGATTTTGGAATGGGCGAACCGGCTACATCCCTAACATTTGCAGTCTTGCTCGGTCTTCTTTTCGGAACAATCACTCAGAAAATCGGCATCCATGCGCTGTTTGGTTTCTTTATCGCCGGAATAGTCATCGGTGAAGCTAAAAATATGTCTGAAGAGACAAGACAGATTATCTCTCAGATGGTTTACTCCATATTCGTTCCATTATTTTTTGCCAATATCGGGCTCAAGATGGATTTTGTTGCTAATTTTAATCTTTTTCTGATACTTTTTGTTCTGATCATAGGCGCGTTTGGCAGATATTTAGGGGCTTTTGTCGGAGTGAGTTTGACAAATATTCCGATACTCAATAGAAATCTGATAGCTTTGGCTCATGTTCCGGGTGGTATGATGGAAATAGTGATAGGTTTGATCGCTTTGCAGAGCGGGCTTATCTCTGAAGAGCTCTTTGAAGCAATAGTTTTCAGCGCTGTCTTTTCTACTTTAATCGTCGCTCCGATTATGAAAAATGTACTCTCACGACGCAGAGCAGTCAGAATTATAAAATATATTGCCCCTGAATCTGTTATTCAGACAATGAAAGCTCATACCAGAGAGGATGCCATATATGAACTCTGCGACACTGTGGCAGATAAACTCCCGACTGTCTTGAAAGGTAAATGCGTAGCGACAGCCGCCATAAAGCGAGAAGAAGATTTTGGCACAGCTTTAGGTGAAGGAATAGCAGTTCCCCATGTTCGTATGGCAGGTTTGAAGAACCCATTGTTGATGATGGGTTACTCCAGAAAGGGAATAGATTGGAATGCTCCTGACGGACTACCAGTCAAGTATATTTACTTTATGCTTACTCCTGAAGGAGCGCAGGATGTCCATGTACAGATACTTTCTACGATTGCAAAGGCTATGCTCAAGGTTGCAAACAGACAGTCTATAGACGAATCAATGAGTAGTGAACATCTCTTTGCTACCCTTAAGAATATCTTTTCTACTATTAAACCTAAAAAAATCTAATTGTAAAAAGCTATGCTTGCGTAGCTAACGCAATGGGAGTAATCACCTGTCAGTTCGCCTGAAGTTGTGTATGTTATGAGTTTTGAGCTAAGCTTATTTTCTAGTTTAGCAAGAATTGAAAGCATAAGTCTGATAGGGTTAGCTCCGCAAATAGTAGCTCCGGTTTTCGCGATATATGAAGCAAATCCCTTTTCGTCAAAGGCTAGAATTTTTTCTATTGCTAAACCATCCAAATGTTTTATGTTTTCCTTAATATTGGAACTAAAAGGCATATAACCGAATGAACGACCGTAGTGAGTAAAGTCTGAACTTATTACCCAAAGTATCTTGTCACTCCAGAGTTTGGACAAGGTATCTGAAATCGGCTCGAACATGGAATCATCCAATTGACCGCAGACAAGCGGGATAAGTTTAATATCTGGAAAGAAGTATTTTATAAATGGTAGATGAACCTCCAGCGAGTGTTCTTTCAGATGAGGACGAGAATTCTGGATGAAATACTCTGAGTCAAGAAGTTTTACTGAATCAAAATCAACTTCGATGTTACCAAAAGGCGTTTCACATGACTCATAGTCCGGCAAAGATATTCCGCTAAAACCAACATAGTGAGAAGGAGAGATTAGGACTATTTTTTCGTATTTACTGTCTTTAGCCTGAAAGTATGAGTCAAATGCGGTCTTTCCAGAATAAACATAACCTGCGTGAGGTGCGATAATTGCATTAACGCAACTTCCGGAAGGAAGAGTAGATTTTGCTGAGGAGTTAAACTTTTCAAGCTGCTTTCTCAACAACTGCGGATTGGCATCATAGAACTGTCCGGCTACAGTCATGCGTCTAATATTTTGCGTACTCATAATGTTTTTCTCTCCTGATATGTTAGAATCATTTGCAAAAGAATTATAATAGAGGAGGAAAAATGAAAAAGCACTTCTTGGTAATAACTCTGATTATTTCATCTTTTATGGCTTTTGGTGATAATGTTAAGGACTCTTACATGAAAGATCTGGATGCTTTCAAAGACCATCAGTTTGATAAAAATCAGATAAAGTCATTTGTTTATTATTGGTTCTCTCTCCACGATGTTCATGCAGATATCAATAAGTCTTATGCACTCCTTGATAAAGATAATCTCTATATGAAGTTTCCCGAAATCACCGTCAAGAACCTTGACGACTATAAAAAATGGTATGACGGGGTAGGGACTAATATCAAGAGCAATCTGCACTATGTAAAAAAACTGGAAGTGACTTTCGCCGGAGCAAATAAATACACAGTTAATATCCTTGTAAACTGGCAGGCGATAGACAAGGACGGCAAGTTTATTGACATGGATGCCACCCAGGAATGGACTTTGGTGGATCCGCCTTCAAAAGATATTACTCATCCTTTAGTCCAGAAATACCTTGTCCTGGGATTCAAAGACAATTCTGTCGGCAAGTAAACCGTTAATAATTAAGGATAAAAAAGATCATGAAGAAGATGCTAAAAGTTGTAATTGTGATGTGCAGTTTTGCTGTGTCAACTTGTCTGATGGCTGATTTTCTGCCAAATGCAGCTTCTAACATATCTACAGTAGCTCAAGCAAATAACGCCAATGACGGCACTTTCGTAACATTAACCGGTAAAATAACTGAGCAAATAGGAAGAGAATCATATCTTTTTACTGACTCGACTGGACAGACAAGTGTTGTTATATCCAGAAAGGTTTGGAGAGGAGTAGATGTTACTCCCCAGACGACTGTAACAATCCGTGGAAAGGTTAACAAAAATTTCTGGAACTTTATTGGAATAAGTTCAAATCCTGAAATTGAAGTTAGCAGAATCACCATTCCGGATGGTCAAAATGTAACAGGCTACGAAGAAAACACACACAGACCACTGCGTAATGCCATTGAGTCTATGGAAAGTAACAACTGATTAAATCTCTAAAAAAATGCTATGTGTTGACAATGGGCGCATTTTTATTTTAAGTATATTGTTAGCGAAAGATAATGCAGCGCCAAAATCGGATGCTTCTTCGAATCCGTCAACTTCATAAGCTGTTATTATATTTTTCGGCAATTCTAATTCAGCTTCTGTAATTTCAGTTGCCAAAGAATAAAGCCTGACTATCAATCCATTACCATTTTCAGAGAGTTTAACAGATGAGAGTTCTGCCTCTCCTTTCAGATTTATAAAACTCTTTGCCAATGGCAGATTTTTCCCTGTTTTTTTATAAGCGCTGACAATATCTGGTCTAATACAGAACTTTTGCGAATTGGATAGTAGTTCTTTTGAATTTTCCAATGCAAAACAAATGGCAAACCTGAAGTAGTGTTTCCCTGTTTCAGGGTATTCGTCAGGATCGAATGCCGAACGAATTAGCGAAACTGACAATGAATTCTGCCATCCGCGGTAGCCATACTTGCAGTCAGTTATTAGTTGGATGCCTCCTCCGCCATAGATAAAACTTAGTCCCGGAACATCATGGTTGAGGGCAGGGCGGGTAATTACTCCTGCAGATATATCATTGAGAAAATGATCTGCTTTATCTTTTAGTGCAAGATGGAAATGCAAGTTAGGTATTGATTCGTTGAGCTTTCCAAACTCTTTCCAGTCAACTTCACATTTGTATTCAAGGTGTTTTGAGTCTTTATCAAGTAGAATAGTATAGACAAGTTTGGAGGAATGGAATGTAGTCTGAAATTTAAGGCTCTGTCTGATATTGCCTCTGACATATTCGAGCATTTCGGCTCTACTGTCGAGATCTTCTACTGACATATAAGGCCAGATAGTCCAAGAACTCATACTGCCGCCTTTTTCATCTGCGTAACGGAAAACAGCTCCACCTTTTTCTGCGTCTATCATCTCTTTATTTAAACTTTTATTTATTAGAGAAATAAGCCTGCCTGTTATGTTAAATTGGGCTTTAAGGTAATCATTCTCAAGGATGAATTCTGGATTGCCGATAAGTCTTGGGTTAAAATCCTTAATAGCATCAGGATTTACTTTATCTGATTCGGTTAAAATCAAAGTGGTGTAGCCGCATGCAGGGATAGGTAATTCAATAAGAATACGGAATAGATTGTGTCCCCATTCTTTAGAGCTTTCGCTGATTAACTGATGATTAACTACTTCGCAGTCTGAGTTTTTACAAAGGATCCGGCTCTTATCATAGTTCCAATCCCAGACAGTAATTTCTACTGCTTCGTTTCTGGAATAGGGCAGGGAATTAAAAATATGGTATATCCGAGTCTTTCCATCACATCGCTCACATTGAGAAACATTCCATGTCCTTGTCATAGCGCCCACTCCAGCGCCTTCTGAAACACCTTCACCTCTATCATTTTCAGGCCAGACTTTGTCGAGGTTTATCATTGATGCGATAGCTCTCAAGGATTTGTTTTTGGATGAATTGGCGATTGCTAATGTGTCCTGAAATAGAGCTAATGCGTACTCTCTTGTCTCAGTTACCCCTGAACCAGGCAAAATATCATGAAAATGATTGAATAATATATTTTTCCATGCTTTCTCCAATAAGGGTTTATTATAGGTTTTCCCATCATGTGATTTTGAAATAATTCCGTAAAGTTCAGCATTGTACATGGCAACTTCGCTGAAACGGTTTGCCAGCTTAATCCTCGACTGAGTCGTATAGCACCCGTCGAATACAAAGTTCATCTCCTGTTTCAGAATAGGCAAATCATTTCTTAATGTCTCGAGATGAGAATAAAATTCTCTGTAAGTGGAGAATTTCAGGGTAGGAATAAGAGGCCATTTCTGCATCTCAATGATATTTTCAAAGTCTCTGCGAGTAGGGCCGCCGCCGTGATCGCCAACGCCATATATCATCAAGTATTTCTTAAGTTTATTATCATGGCAGAACTCGGCGACATTATCAAAAATCTTGCCGTCAACTGTATGCATATACCATCTTGGTTCGGCATAGGCGATAATCTCATTGCCTGACGGCGCTTGCCAGCGAAATGCTCCCTTCTTCAGATCGCTATAACCGCGACAGAAATAATAGTATTTAATGCCGCATTTGCTCAGTATTTCAGGAATATTAGCATTATGCCCGAAAGTATCGGGTTCAAAATCAAAATTAAAATCCCTTTCAGGTAAGTCAAAGAGGTTTGATAGGTATTTTCTGGCATAGAGATAGTGCCTGAAAAGCCCTTCGCAGTTAACCATGTTGCGGTCACCTTCGACCCATGTCGAAGCGGATACTTCCCATTGACCGAGTTTCACTTTATTTATAATTTCCAAGAGCATTTCAGGATCATACTCTTCGACAATTTTATAACATGATGCCTGCGATTGTGAATATTTAAATTCAGGATATTTGCTCATCAAGTCAAGCATGGTTTGAAATGTATCGAGGGTTGTCTGGACTGTCTCGTGCCATCCCCACTGCCAGTTCATATCAATGTGCGCATGAGCGACACAAAGCATTTCTATATTTTTGACTTCGGAAGAAAGATGAATAAGGGATTTTTCTATTGTTTCAACTGCATTTTTTGATATTGCTCCTTCTGAAAAAGTCAGCTTTTCAAGGGATTCTAAAGCTCCTGATAATTCATCTTTTGATATGGATTTAAAGTAATGGGATAGCTTAATCAAATACTTTAGTTCAGTTATGATTCTTTCAGCGTTCGAAGTCGAACCGTATGAACGGCGTATATCTTCAAGTCTGGCTAATAATGAATCCATATTCCTTTCTCCATGTTTAAATTACAAGTAAATAATAGTTATTGCACTTGTGCCTGGCATATTTAAGTTTTCTCCGTACATCACTTCTCTGACAAATTTACATTCTGAGACATATTTTCTGATACCATTCCGCAATATTCCTTCACCGTGTCCATGTATAATCATTATACTAGAGAGCTTTCCGGAATAAATATTTTTCTCCAATTCATAAATAGAATCTTCTAGATTTTTACCGTGTAGATCCAGCGTAAAATCATAGTTAAAATTGTGTTTTTTCTTTTTTACCATGATGCAATTATAAACCTAATTTCTGATTTATGGTACGATTTGCTATTGATAGAATTAAGCTTTTTTACTATCATTAATTATTAATGTTCATTCAATCAAAATAAATCTATCAAAAAAAGGGAGAAAAAGGGAATGGTAACTAAGGTGAAACCAGCAACGGCTTATAATGAATTCGTTAGCTATCTGGAGAAAATTTTTGCTGTCACTACAGATGAGGTAAAGATAATTATAAAGGATTTTCATTCTGAAATGCAAAAAGGGCTTTCAGGTTTTGAAAGTTCTCTCAAGATGATACCTTCCTTTACCGACAGAGCCAAAGGAACAGAAAAAGGCAAATTCATAGCTCTTGACCTTGGCGGAACTAATTTCAGAGTAATAGCCGTAGAACTCGACGGAAAAGGCGGTTCAACCATAGCTGGCGTAAATAAATATGTCATAGATAAACAGTACATGGAAGGTACAGCAGACCAACTTTTTGACTTTATCGCTACTTGCATAAAAGGTTTTATGGAAGGCAATAAAATCCCTACAGATAAAAAACTGGAGCTTGCTTTTACTTTCTCTTTCCCAGTAGATCAGACCAATATTGCCGCTGGAAAACTCCTTGTCTGGACAAAAGGCTTTACAGCTTCAGGCGTAGTAGGAGAGGATATTGTAGTTCTTCTGAATGAAGCCCTGAAGAGAATTGGTATTAATAATTTAAAGGTTGCCGCACTTGTTAATGATACAGTCGGAACACTTGTAGCAAAAAGCTATACAGAACCTTCCTGTGATGTAGGCGTAATTCTTGGAACAGGGACAAATGCCTGTTACCCGGAAAAACTTGCTAATATCAAGAAATGGAGAGGAATGCCTCCTAAAGGCAATATGATTATAAATATGGAGTGGGGTAATTTTGATAAACTTTTCATAACTCCTTATGACAAAGATGTAGATGCCGCCAGCCCTAATCCAGGAAAACAAAGACTCGAAAAAATGGTTTCAGGAATGTTTCTAGGTGAAGTTCTGCGCGTTCTCGTCCGTGATCTTATCAAAAGAGATTTGCTCTTTGCAGACGAAAGTGCCGCCAATGCTTTCCATAAACACAGTTCGCTCAAGACTGAAAATATGTCACTAATTGAAGCAGACAGCACAGATAATCTTGGTGAGGTAGAAGCATTCCTTACTAAGTCAGGCATCAAAAATATCACAATAGAGTCCAAGAATCTCCTAAAACATGTCAGCAAGCTTATTTCAGGAAGATCTGCCAAATTATCTGCCGCCGCTATTTCAGCAGTAGTTCTTTGGATGGATCCCGAATTAAAGAGCAAGCATACAATAGGAATAGATGGTTCTCTTTTCGAAAAGTATCCTGGTTATAAGGAAATGATGGAAGAAGTTTTTGAAGATATCTTCAAGAAGAATGCAAAACAAATCGTTTGTGAACACGCCAGAGACGGTTCAGGAGTAGGCGCCGCAATTATCGCCGCCATCGCTGCATCCACCGAAAAGTAATTAGATAATGCGATAAATTATTAAGCCTCTCGAAAGGGAGGCTTTTTTCATTAAATGACAATTAATTTTGAAAAATTAAACCTTCTCGACATAAGAACCGATGAAGAATACTTCATGACTCTTGCAATTAAAGAGTCGCTTAAAGCCTACGAAATAGGGGAGGTGCCTGTTGGAGCAATCGCTGTAATGAACGGCAAAGTTATTGCCAAAGCTTACAATCAGATTGAAAAACTTAAAGACGCAACTGCCCATGCTGAGATACTTCTTATAACTCAGGTCTCGTCTTTTCTGGGGGATTGGAGATTAGGAGATGTTACGATTTATGTAACTAAGGAGCCTTGCCCGATGTGCGCAGGAGCCATGGTAAACTGCAAACTCGGTAATCTGGTTTATGGTCTTCGAGATCCTAAATACGGAGCAGCAGGAACGGCTCTGGATATTACGAACTTCAAAGGAACTCTCCATAAGGTTAATGTGAAAGGAGGAATCATGGAAGATAAATGCCTCGAAATATTTCAGAGCTTCTTCAGAAATCTGAGAAAACAACCAGCCGCCAACTGACAACTATCAACTTTTTCTGACAAAATCAGAACAGTCATTCATCGGATCAACTTCTTTGGCATGCAAACCACATCTATTGAGAAACGGATGCTTAATATAATGTTTGCAGTCCTTGCAGAAAACTTTATCTCCATCAGAATCTATTGTTTTATGAACCACCTTTTCGGTTCCTAAAAAGGAAGCCAGTTTATCAAGTTTACCATCAGTGCTGGGTTGCTTGTCAACTTCAGTCGCTTTTGGAATATCTGCCAGCTTCTTTCCGCACGATGAGCATTTAAGGATTTCACCCTTTAAAATCCATCCATCCATCTCTGTCCCTTTTATTGCAAAAGAATCCTTCCCGCAAAACGAACACTTTATCTCATCACCAGTTTTCATTATTCACTTTACTGATATTTATTTCTAACATTAACCTCTTTGTCTTATAGAAAAGAGTCTATTCAAAGAGATGTTAATTACAATATTAACTATATAATAATGAGTAAAACCATTAACCGCGAAGATACATGGAAACAAATACAAATTCAGCTCCTGCACAGGGAAAACTTTCAAAGAGAAAGAAAACTCAGCTTTACATCTTTGCTGCGTTCTTTGTTTTATATGAAGCAACCACTTATGCAGCAAATGACATGATAATGCCGGGGATGCTGGAGATAGTCAATAAATTCAATGTAGGGTTAAATTATGTAGCAAGTTCTCTAAGCATTTTTATTCTGGGCAATACTATTATCCAGTTATTTATAGGTCCTGCTTCCGACAGGTACGGCAAAAGAGTAGTTCTTCTGACAGGAAATGTGTGCTTTGTGATTTTTACCATACTTATAATATTTACAGGGAGCATCGGTCAATTTCTTGCTTGTCGTTTTCTTCAGGGAAGCTGCATAGGCTTTGTAGCTATCGGATATGCTATGATTCATGAGAATTTTGAAGATAAGTCTGCTGTTAAACTAATAGCCCTGATGGGAAATGTGACAATCATGGCGCCCTTGATTGGTCCTGTAATAGGCGGTTTGATTATCCACACGGCAGGATGGCATGCAGTATTTATTGTATTAGCTGTTACAGCGCTGATTTCGCTGTCAGGATTAATTAAATACGCTCCCAAAAAGAAAAACACGATAGAGAAAATAGATGTTAAGTCTCTGATAAAGTCTTATCTTCTGATTCTTAAAGAAAGAATGTTTCTGCTGGGAGCTGCATCTATTTGTTTAACCACTATCCCCATTATGGGATGGATTGGGCTTGCACCGGTTCTTATTATGGATTTTGCCAAACTTGGTTTTAAGGAGTATATCATATTTCAGATAATTGCATTGGGCGGGCTGATGCTTTCAAGCGTCATAATGCAGGTAATTGCAGGAGCCCATTCGTTTTTCAGGATTATGACTACAGGGAATGTGATGTTTGTCGTGGGAATCTTCTGGAGTTTTGTTTTTTCATGGAACCCTCTGCTTGTGGCAATAGGGTTTTTCATTTACAGCTTTGGACTGGGACTGTATAACGGAATGGTCTGGAGAATTCTTATAAGTGATATGAAACACTCCAAGAGCATGACTATATCATTGATGGTTTTCCTGCAAACAATTGCCATGGCAGGCGGCGTTGAAATCGTAAACTTGATATGCGGGAAATTCGGCTTTTCTTTCTTTGTCTTCTCTTTGCCTAACTTGCTTTGTATGATAATTGGCTCTGTCCTTATCTATTTCTTTGCCAAAATGAATAAAAACAGAAAATGGAAAGAAGCTTCCTCTTAAAAAGCAATTAGTTTTCTTCTGTTAAGGCAGGGATAGGGTACAGGTTGGGGATGGGTTAATCGCCCGCCCCGCCTGTGCCCTGTCCCTAGCCCTTATCTTATTTTCCGATATAAGGCATTGTAAAAGTCATCCAAACTATAAGGATTATGCCAAGGATATAAGGGGAAATTATATGTATAAGTACATTACTAAAACGATTGTTCTTTAGTGAAAGTTGAATTAAAGGGATATATAAGGAAATACCAAAGCCCTTTTGAGGAGGATGCTGAGGTAAGTATACAATAATGATTTCCAAAGCCAATGGAAGAATGGCTATCAGAGAGAATACAAGCCTTAGAATTAAGGATTTTTGTTGATGTGTCTTAAAAGTAATAAATACTATTATGTATATGAAAAGCAGTCCTAGCAAAATAATAGATACAGGTGCAGGTATGATTGCCGAAACTATAGCAACTATAGCTATAATTGGGCCTCCTAAACAAATAACAAGTAGTTGAGTGATGCCTTGAGCCATGAATGTTGAAAAATCTATTGGCATAATTGTCTCCATTTCCAGATTCCATTTTTTGAAAAATATTATCGAGAATTAACGAATATTTCATTCTTTTAAAAGACTTCCTGGTAACTTCTTTTTAATAATTATTTCCAACCACAGCTGACTAGGGAATAGTTCTTCTTTTTCTTTCTATGCTGCTTTCCAGCCCCCTGACTTCTTATATGCCTAACGTCGCATAATGGGACAAAATTATGTTCAGCAAGTCAAAGGCCATTCCATCCACGAGGGGCTTTAAAAGGGTGTCAAGGGTTGGGTTGCTTTATGCTCCCGCCCTTGACTCCCTAAAGCCCCGAAGTATAATCAAAACAGCCCTTTGCGCCGTTGAATATAAATGTATTATGCGATGATAGAGCAGGGGTGTGATATAACCCTAGCCTAGATATGGTTCTGTTATCGGCCGGATGAGCTGTAAGGGCGGCCTGAGCCCTTGAAGATAGAACAACTGATTATGATATTGTTATGCTGTAATACTGTCTAGCCCTGTGATGGTCTGGATGGATGAATAGGCATCATTCAAAACTATGAATTTGGCGGAGACGAAGAGCGAAGCGATGACGGTCGGAGCTAAATGTTTAAGCCTAAAAAACGCTTTACTGCTTTCTTAATAAAATTACTAAACGCGTCATAATTCTCAACTATTTAGCTGATAACGGCTCAATAGAAATAGGCTTCAAAGGAAATCCTTCAGGTTGTTCTGGCATGTCCTTTAATCGAACAGGAAAGTTATCATCTTGTAGCCAGTAAATATAGCCATTAGATTCAATTTGGAGAAACACATTATCGAAAACTTGTATATTCTCTTTAAATGGAAGATTATAAATAAAGATATTGTTGTATGTTTGAACCTTAAGATTAGGGAAAGAATGAGGGAATCCAAATTCTAGCTTTTTATTCTCATCAACTTTCAAAGTTTCTTCAGTCCTTTCCCATTTAGTAATACCAGTCTCCTTATCTTGCTTAGCATAATTATATCCAGCAATCAATTCAATATTAGAACCTGTGTTATTATAGGCGGTTATTGTAATTACTCTTGGACATCCTACTAAAAAAATCACAGATAAAACTAGCAATATTCTGATTATTTTCATAGCAATCCTTATTATTACCAGGACACGACGATCAAGGCGATGACGGTCGGAGCTCTTATTAC
>JBAXXY010000023.1:0-23831 GCA_037127655.1 Lentisphaerota bacterium | reverse complement strand
CTATGAAATTGGTAGTGCTTATATTTAAACGAAAATATGTATGTTAATGTATCGTAAAGTATGTAGCAGAATACTGGATATAATTTAAAGCATGGCCAGTCATTAATTAAGCATTCTAACAAACTATTCTTGCCATTAGATGTTTTGCAAGTGTTTCTATGATAATCTTTTCCTCTATAATTAATGAAAAAGTTTATATACTTTGGTATTGGAGAGTTCGCAGAAAAGCCACTAGTTTCAATTGTTATATAATGAGGTCTTAAATACCCTTGTTCAATGATCCATGTTTTGATATGTTTTTCTTTCGATATTGCTAGAGCTATTTTATGATGAGGGCGACAATCATGGATGAGCACTATATCTGTTATGGTATTTTTTTGTAAAAAATCTATAAAGAATTTACTGAAATTCTCCAACTTGTCCTTAAAAGATGTGATGCTATGTCTCCAGAACAGTTCATCGCCTTTACAGAAAGTAATTCTCAGAACACAATGTCCTTTCTCTTCTAGTCTATTGGCAAGCTCGTTATAGAAGTGAGATACTGGACCTTGTAAAAAACAAAAAAATCGTTTATTCATTATTATGCTACCGTACTTGATCTCAAGTGGGGGTTACCTAAACAACTCGTGATTTACGATAGTTTAGTTTTAATCTTCTTATAATAAAAGTTCTTAAATTTTTTATAAATCTGTATAATGACGAAGAAGAATATTTGAGTTGCTCTTCTATTATTCGTTTGAGAACAGTTTCAATATCGCATGGGCTATTTGTTTTTGGATCTATGTATTTAGGATAGAGTAAAAGTGATCCTGCTATAAGTTCATACTTTGATAGCTTTCTAGTTCGTCGTTCACACTTGAGTTGGTCCTCAGTTAATCCCCACCCTGCATAGAATGGCATACCATATGTAACAACCCTTTTGTCTCTTAATATCGCATCAAAACCACACAGAGAGGTAATTGTATGAACCTCGTCGGCTATAGCTAGGCAACTATCGATACTATGATGATGAATTACCATGTTACAGTTTTGTTTTAGAATTTCGTTTTTGACAGAACCTTTTCTGTTTCCTGCTACGACATCTGGGTGAGCTTTGAAAATGATATACGAATCAGGGTTTTTTTCTCTAACTTGAATTATTAATTTCTCATTGGTCATTCCGTATCCGCCAAGTATTATAGAAGCATCGTCTTCGACCTGACCTGGAACTAGAATGACTTTATCGCAAGCCCCTTTTTCTATATAGAAATTGGCGTGTTTTTGGTGATTATATTTTGACAGTTTTGATTTGAGAATAAGTTCTGTTATACTTTCAGCCCTAAACTTAATCCCATCGTCAAAATCGTATGTGTTTAAGATATTCTCTAAGTCGCTCTCTTGGGTTGGGTCGAAATATATTCCCCTTGAGTCGATTACAAGAGAATATGGTCTGGCCAGATCAGAGCCTAATGAAGCAGAGCGTATGAATCCATCTTCAATTCTAAAAATAGGGATATTATGGTTGAGTAAAGAGTTTACAGTATTTTTTCCATTCCCCCACAAATAAATTCTTTTAATTCTATCAAAGCCTATAGAATTAATTTTCCTCATGCTTCTTGTAGTGATGATTTTATTTTTATCTAAAAAATAGAAAAAAGGGCTTATCCGATTAAACTTGTTTTTAATTAATAAAAACAAATAATTTTCATTATGTTTTTTCACAAAATCCTTATCTTTTTCGGTGCGAATTTTAATTCGCAGATCTATTAAGCTTGTTTCCTGTTTACGAACCAAGCGTAGATTGCTAGTCCCAACATTGGAATGGAATTAGCTGTCATAGGAGGAATAAGTCCCCCATTTGCCAGGATTCCCGATGCGTAAAAAGAGAACAAATAAAAGCATACAATTATTATAGTTTTGGTAGTTGAAATTATTACATCTTTCCTAGATGTTGTCATGCCCCCTATTGGTACTGCAATAAGTACAAAGAGTAAACATATTATTGGCAAAGAAAACCTTCTGAAAAGTTCTGTTTTTAAACTGATTTTAAACATAATAATATCATCATCAGGATTTTTAAAAATCTCTAGAATTTCAGGAGTTGTTAAACGGGATGGAGACCTTGTTGTACTAAGGATGTCTGATGGTTTTTCAGAGATATTTACCAAGGTTATATATTCAGGATGTCTTTTATCTAGTAATGGAACCCTGTTTTCTGATATTGGCGCTAGTATAAAATCGCCGTGAATTTTGGCTAAATATTCGGGTAGATAAGTCTGATCATATTTGGATATAATAGAATTGTAAAATTTCCATCCATCAGAGTCTAAGTATGTGGACCTTTCTGAGGTAAGTTCTAATTCTAACTTGCCGGTATTTCCATATTTTTTAATCGTTATGCCGCGTTGAACACTATAGTTTTCAAATGTTTTTATAAACCATGATCTTTTAGTATCTTGGCTTTTATAGATAATATTTGTATCCTTGTATCCATCATAGTCTTTAAAAAATGTTGATTTCTGAATTACTTTTGCATCAAAATTACATTTAGGAATTATCTCGGAGTTTAACCAACAAGCGATTGAAGAAATAATTAAGGTAGTCACATAAACACTAAATCCATTACGGAAGAGAGTAATTCCTAATGACCTTGTTGCGACAGTTTCTCCTGTCAATCCCATTTTTGCAAAAAGATAAAGAGTAGAGAGAAAGAATGATAGCGGTAATATAAAAATTATGTCTGGTGGAAGCCGCAAAAGAAGGAACAAATAAAGATCTGAATTGGTAGAATTACTTTCTTGAAAGTTAGCTTGATAATTAGCCATATTATAGCAGACAATCAATATACAAAATATGAAAATACCGCATATAAATATTTTCAGATATTCTCTTAATACATATAAATCTAGAGTTTTGAGGAATAAGAAAATTCTTTTATCTTTACTATGCATAAGCTCAACTATAATTTTTTTTGATAAAAGTTTTACTTTTGCGTACTTTATGTATTTTCTTGAACCTTTTCAAATTTTTTTTAAATTTATTGAATACTAAGAGGTGCCGCCTAGAATTGTGATGCCTTCGGACATTGCTATCATGTATTTTTTGATGTACTCTTTTTTGCAGGGGAAGAGTTCGGTCTTGACTGCGCGGATTGTCCCGTCAGCTTTGATTACCCTGTATATAAGCTTAACTCTTTTTTCAGGCGGATTATCCATATATGGCAGCAGAATTTTTTTATCTTCGGGATGAACACATGTTTCGTAAAAAAATGCCTCATCATCGTACATCTTTTCTGGCCGATATCCTGTTAGAGTTTCAAATGCCTTGTTTACAAATACATATTTCTTATCTGTAACATCGAAAATTGAGATTGCTGTCTGCCATGCATTTATGTTCTGCTCTAGGATTTCTCTAACTTCTTCAGCGAATTTTCGCTCAGTAATGTCAACGAAAGAACCAACAAGTCCCTCTATTCTGCCTTCAGCGTCGAAGACTGGTTCTTTTGAGATGAGCCCCCACTTTCTTCTTCGACTTCCTGGAATGTAGCCTTCTCTATTGACTATGCTTTTACCTGTTATGATTACATTTCTGTCTTCCTTATCATTTGAGTCGGCTTCATTTTTAGGAAAGAAATCATAGTCTGTTTTATTTGAAACTATTTCATTTTTGTTTAGGGAAAGATTTTTTAGAAAAAGGTTATTTGCCGTTACATATTTTAGATTTGTGTTTTTCACATAGATTATGGAGGAAGCTGAAGTAAGAAGAGCATTGATAATTAGTTTTGAATCTATAAGTTCTTTATTTACCAGATGAATGCCTGTTATCAGAGCTTTTATTCTGTCCTGTGAAGAGTTGTTCGATACTGAGAGAGACAAGAGAGCGGGAACAGCCTCTGAAATATTAGTTGAGGAAATTGGCTTATCTGGTTCGAGATCTGAAAATTTGTCAGGAGAGACATTCATCACTTTTGCTAACATTCTTATTTTTGCCTCGGAAGGAACTCTCTTTCCGTTTTCCCAGGCGCTCAGAGTGTTTCTATTGAGCTCCATCTTTACAGCTAACTCTTCAAGGGAGAGTTTTTGTTTTTTACGGATCTGTTTAAAATTTTCTTTGATTAATTCCATTCATTCGTCCTCTGAAAAAATAGCATTTTTGATTTATGTAGGTTAATTGTAGCAAAAATAGTCAATAAATATAGCAATATATGCAATAGTTATATTTTTATCTCTGCTAAAATTTTATTTTCATCTGACCAGGCAATATTTTCTATTCTCATTGAAACAATGATTGCAGAAATTTCTGTATTTTAACGAAATTTACTAAGGTGAGGAAAATGAAAATATTAGTGTTTGGTGAAATTCTCTGGGATATTATTGGAGACAAAGCTTATATAGGCGGTGCTCCATTCAATCTTGCTTCCCATTCTTCAAATATGGGTTTGCATAGTTATCTAGTAACTTCTGTAGGAGATGATTTTCTTGGCAAGAGTGCACTAAAGAGTGCTAAAAACCATAATATCCACATGGATTATGTATCAGAGAGTTCTAAATACCCCACAGGCGCGGTGGAAGTGACAGTCAATGAACAGGGTATTCCAAACTATGTGATTAATGAGGATGTGGCCTGGGATAACATCCAACTTTCTGAAGAACAGCTTAAAGAAATAGCCAATACTAAATGGGATGTATTTTGTTTCGGTACACTGGCTCAGAGGACCGAGACAAACAGAACTCTTCTCTCCGTTATTCTCGAGAACATAAACGCCAAAGAAATATTTTTCGATATCAATCTGAGACAGGATTACTTCGACAAGAAGAGTATTACTTACTCTCTTTCCAAGTCCACAATAGTTAAACTTAATGATGAAGAATCTTTTTTTCTTGATAAGTATCTTTTCAGCAAAGAAGGAACTCTTGATGAATTTGCAGAAAGGTTGCGTGCAAAGTTCAATATTAAGATTCTCTGTATAACAAAGGGACCGGCAGGAGCTGACATATATCACGAAGATAAGAAATACAGCGTTCCTGGTGTTAAGATAACAGTTGCCGACACAGTAGGAGCCGGGGATAGTTTTTGCGCGGGTTTTTTAGCTTCTTATCTTTCTGGCAACTCGCTTGAAAAATCAGGTGAATTAGCCGTTCAGGTGGCTGGCTATGTAGCTTCAAAAGACGGCGCAATTCCTGAGTATTCAACTGAACTAAAAGAAACGGTTGCTCACCTCATAAACAATCATAAATAATGGACATAGAGAGGCAGTATAATGAAAACTAATTTGATAAAAACTAGTGCTAATACGCATATCAGTTTTATTTCCAAAGCTACTGGACAATCAGCTGAAAAGTTAAAGATAAGCGTCTTTGACAGTTCTGATAATCTAATATTTGAGAAAAGGAATTTTTCACAGGAAAACTTTGAAAATACAGATTGGGTTCTTGCGAAACCTAATCTTATTGCCATAGAAGTAACCGATGAAAAGAATATTCTCTCATTGGAATACTTCATTATTTACGATGATTCCGTTTTGAGTAATGGAGTAACCTACCTCGATATTAGGAAAGAGTCTATTGCGATTATAGACGCTGGGGCCATGTCGGCTCACTATTCCGAAAACATATATAGACCTCAGATACATTTCACAGCATTCAAGAGATGGATAAACGACCCCAACGGGCTTGTTTACAGCAATGGGCTTTATCACATGTTCTATCAGTATTATCCGCACACTTCGGTCTGGGGCAACATGCACTGGGGACATGCAGTATCCAAGGATGCTGTTCACTGGAAACACCTTCCGATAGCTCTCTATCCAAGAATCGAAGACAAGTTCTTTGGCGGGGCTTTTTCCGGTTCGGCAATAGAGAAAGACGGTAAGATAGTAGTTATTTATACTCACCATTTTGAAGATGCTAGGAATAAAGAAAAGTTTCACAATACTGAATTCATTGAAAATCAGGAAGTGGCTGAAACTATCAATGGAATCGACTTTGTACTTTGGGATGCACCTGTTCTCAGATGCGAAGGTAGGACTAAAGAGATCTCTAGAGATTTCAGAGACCCGAAAGTATGGCTTGACACTGACAATAAATACAAGATGCTTCTTGGCTCAGCTTACAATTGCGAACCTGCGATTCTCATATACTCAAGCGATGACTTAAAAGATTGGACTTTCGAAGGGACACTTTATATAGAGAAGAATATTAAAGGCAGGTGCATTGAGTGTCCCGATCTTTTTCCGCTCGGCAACAAATATGTTATGATAGCATCGATAATTGAAATGGTTGATGGCAAAGAAAAACATGTTACACGTTACCATATCGGCCAATACAAGAATAATAAGTTTATTTCTGAAGGCAATGAGATAATAGATTTCGGTCCATCTTTTTATGCTATTCAGACCTTCGAAGACCACATCGGAAGAATGGGGATAGCCTGGCTGGACAGCTGGCAGGATACTAAGAAATCCACCGCTGTGGATTTTGCAGGAGCAATGTCAATTCCAATCAGAATGTCATTGGATGGCTCAAAGCTCAAAATGACACCTATAGAAACTTTAGAAAAGCTAAGAACATCAAAGATATTAGATATAAATAATATCTCAAATGAATGCGTTGAAACCATTTTAAATGACGGCACATTCGAATTGAAGTTAAAATTACAATCTTCGTCTAATTCTAACGGACAGGTCAAAATTCAATTTAGTACGCAATCTCCGGAAGAATATGTTTCTTTCACGATAGACTTCGGTAAAAAGAATGTTTCGGTTGAGATAAAAGAAAATGATCGCCTTAGTGTTTGCAATAAAGACATTGATATAAAGGATAATTCTCTGGATATGCATATGTATTTCGACAGATCCTCAATTGAGTCGTTCTTTGCAGATTACTCTGCAAGAGGTAGTTTTAGATTCTACTGGTGCAGTAATGTCAAAAAAATGACAATCGCAAGCAATAATATAAAAATACAATCACTAACTACATATAAACTAAAAACCATTTGGGAGGACTAAAAAATGGCTAGTATCACTTTAACTGAAAAATCTAACTTGACGGATATAATTCCTGATTGTGATGTGAGAAAAGTATCTTTCATTTCCTATCTCGCAGCTTTCATCGTCGGAACTCTTATTCCTGTTTCGGGATTAGCTTCCCCTCAGATTGCTGCTCATTTTAATGTGAGTGTGTCGCATGTAGTTTACATAGATGTTCTAACTCTAATCGGTCTTATTATCGGAAATATCTTCAGCGGTAAGACTATCGAAAAAATTGGGGGAAAAAACACATTAGCTTTAAGCGGATTACTTTTGCTTGTAGCTCAATATGCGATGGGCCTTCAGAATATGTTGGTTATTTATGCAGCCTGCGTATTAGTTTCAGGTTTCGGTATAGGATTTATGGTTCCTTCTGTGAGTTACCTTATAGTTGGAGCTTTTCAGCACCAGAAAAAGAGCGATGCAAAGTTGAGCATTCTGAATTTCTTTTTCAGTATTGGATCTTTTGCCGGTCCCTTTATCGGCGGATGGGTAATTAAAGGATTTGGCTGGAGATCAGCATTTATAATTACAGGTACGCTTGGTCTTATTATGTTCTTGACTTCATTTTTAACAAAAATTCAGGAAACTATCGGCGTACAGAAGACTGTAGTAGAAAAGAACGCCGTTAAACCTGAAAAATCCAAAGTCGTGACTCTTGGCGTCTTACTTGTTGGACTTGGATTGATAGCCTATGTATACCTGGAATATATTGTGTCATATTGGTTCTCTCCTTACCTCCAGATAGATTTAAAATATAATGTCGGAATAGTTGGAACTGTCATCGGAACATATTGGTTATCAGTAGCAATTGGAAGATTTGTATTTGGCGAATTTGTTCTTGCTAAAGTTAAGAACTATAAGTTTGTTATAACTGTGGCGATTGTTACTTTAATCGGATTTGTCCTTTTCTTAACTTTCAATAATATTGTAGCTGTTTTCCTCTGTACAGCCCTTCTTGGTTTTGGGTGCGCAAGTATATTTCCTACAATGCTAGGTTTCGGAATGCAATTGAACAAAGTTAACCCGTTAACAACAGCTTTCCTTATAGGCTGCGGTTCATTAGGTGGTGCAATCTCTCTATTTGTTTCAGGTACAGTCGGGGAACATTTGACCAAAAAGACCGCTATCTATATGGGGCCTGTATGCTGTATCTTAATCATCGTATTTGTTCTATTGGCCCATATGCAGAGCAAAAAGAAAGCTCTTAATAAATAAGTTCTATAAAGAACAATTAACACAAAAAAAGTTTTCCCTATAACAAGATGGGAAAACTTTTTTTGCAAAAGGAATCTTATATTTTTTGGAATATGGTAAATAATTCTCAAATATTTAGCATATAAAGCAATATGTAAATTTTTATAGAAGTAATAACTTTGTTTGCATTAGTCAGGGCAATAATTTATAATCTCATCTAAATGACTTAAAAACAACAAAAAAGGGAGAGATGAAATGAAAAAGGGCATTTTAAGAGCAACAATGGGAGCAGTATTAAGTTTAGGTTTGGCTTTTGGAGTCAATGGGGCAGACCAGAAACAACAGACGATCGGTGTGTCCGTTCTGACAATGACCAATCCTTTCTTCAAAGAAATAGCGGACAACATTCAGGCTGAAGCCAAGAAGGACGGTTACAATGTAATCATCGTTAGCTCTGAACTCGATCCGGCAAAACAGAACGACCAGATTAATGACTTTATAGCTAAACAGGTCAGCGCGATAGTTTTAAACCCAGCAGATTCTAAGTCTGTTGGCGAATCAATCAAGCATGCAAACAAGGCAGGCATTCCAGTATTCACATGCGACATTGCTTGTATGGATCCAAGTGCAAAAGTAGTTTCTCACATAGCTACTGACAACTACGAAGGCGGATGCATGGCCGCTGACACTATGATGAAAGTCCTTGGAAACAAAGGCAAAATCGTGCTTGTTACTCATCCTACAGTCGAGTCTGGAATTATGAGGATGAACGGTTTCAAGGATACGCTCAAGAAGGCAAATAGCCCGATTCAAATCGTGGCTGAAACTCCAAGTTACGGCGACAAAGCAAACGCCTTTGCAGCAATGCAGGATGTTCTTCAGGCTCACCCTGACATTAACGGCGTATTTGCAGTTAATGACCCCACAGCAATCGGCGTAATTGCAGCTCTTGAAAAAGCTAATAAAAAAGAGGTCATAGTAATTGGTTTTGACGGTTCACAGGAAGGCAAACAAGCTGTTAAAGATGGAAAGATGTATGCTACGGTATGCCAGTCCACTACAGCTATCGGGAATGGCGTAGTTGATGTGATAGCCAAATATTTCGATGGCGATGACATCAAGCCTGTTACTCTCATCCCGACTACAGTCTATACAAAAGAAGACGCAGTAAAGGGTTCGAGCAAGTAATTGTCAATAAACGATGCGCGGCTGAAAAGCCGCGTTTTTCATGCATAGGTGGGATTTATGGAGAATTCAGTAGAGGTGCCTTTCCTTGAGATGAAAGGAGTTCAGAAGTCCTTTTCGGGTGTTCACGCTCTAAAAGGGGTTGATCTGAGGTTAGGAAGAGGCGAGGTGCTGGCGCTTCTCGGGGAGAACGGCGCAGGAAAAAGCACTCTGATGAAGATACTTGGCGGAGCTCATCACCCTGACAAGGGAACTATTCTTATTGACGGACAGGAAGTTAAAATTTCTTCTCCGCATGATTCGCAGAAATACGGCATATCTATCATATATCAGGAATTTAACCTGATTCCTGGTTTGACAGTCAGAGAGAATATTTTCCTGGGAAGAGAAGAAACGAAACTCGGCTTTTTCAATAAGAAACAGGAGCAGTCCCATTCGCAAAATGTTCTCAAGAGAATCGGGATTGAACTTGATCTTGACGCTCCTTGCAAAGAACTTACAGTGGCTCAGCAGCAGATTACCGAGATTGCAAAAGCGCTTTCAATAGATGCTAAAATCATTGTCATGGACGAACCTTCAGCCGCATTGACTGAAAAGGAAGTCGAAAAGCTTTTTAAAATCATTAAAGACCTTAAATCTCAGGGAATTGGAGTGATTTACATAAGTCACAGGCTTGACGAGATTTTTCAGATTGCTGATAGGATAATGGTTTTGCGCGACGGAAAATATGTTGGCGAAAGAGGCATAAAAGAAGTTACAAGAAAAGAGCTTATCGAGCTGATGGTGGGCAGAAAAATCGAGGATGAGTTCCCGAAAGTCAAACATGCCAGAGGTGCAGAAAGGCTCAGAGTGCAAAACCTGACCAGAAAGGGCGCTGTCAACGATGTTTCATTTTTCGTTCATGCTGGCGAAATAGTAGGTTTTTCAGGGCTTGTGGGAGCAGGGCGGACAGAGACTGCCAGGTTGATTTTCGGTGCTGACCAGCCCGATTCAGGAAAAATTTTCATAGACAGAAAAGAGAAAAAGATAAAAAGTCCGAGAGACGCCATCAATAACAGGATTGCTTTTCTTACAGAGGACAGGAAAGCGCAGGGACTTGTCCTTATTCATAGTGTCAGGGACAACTTTGCTTTGCCGAACCTTAAGGATGCTTCATCGGCTACATTTATAAATGATAGAAAGATAACGCTGGATTTTGATGAATATATAGACAAACTGGCGATAAAAGTGCCCAATCAGGAGGCGCTGGCAAAAAACCTTTCAGGAGGAAACCAGCAGAAAGTTGTTCTTGCCAAATGGCTTGAGAAGAACTGCGACATAATAATATTTGACGAGCCCACCCGCGGTATTGATGTGGGCGCAAAATACGAAATTTACCTGCTGATGAATGACCTGGCAAAACAGGGTAAAGCCGTGATGATGATAAGTTCCGAACTCCCCGAAGTCCTTGGGATGAGCGACAGAATAATCGTTATGCACGAAGGCAAAATTAAAGGGGAAATTACAGATCCCGGGAAAGCTACGCAGGAATCTATTATGCATATGGCAATAAACTAGAAATAACTTTTAAGGAGATTTAAAAATATGAGCTCAAGAAAAGGAAGCGGAGTAGTTAAGAGATTTTTTTCGGCGTACGGGATGATTGTTGCTCTTGCATTGCTCTGTGTGTATTATAGCGTAGTTACTATGCAGGAACAGTTTCCTAATGGAAAAGAGGCGGCAGTCAGCGTTGCCAAACAACTCAGCGGCACTTCATTTGACAATGTAATTATTGTTGCCGACAATTCTGCAGACGGGCTTAGCTTTGTTAGGGACAGCAAGGCAATGCTTGAAGGAAAAGTAAAAAATATTATCGCTGTAAACGGCGACCCTAGAAGCCTTAAAGAGGCTCTTGACAACTGCAAAGGGCAGAGGCTCGATGCAATCCTTGCCTCAAGGCAGGCTGCTGATTGGAAACTTTTCGCATCTATTTCAGATAAATATCCTGAATTTGCTTCAGCTCAGAAGCTTTCTCCAAAGAGTTACCGTTACCCTGATTTTCTGAAGAAAGCCAACATGATGGCTATTGCAGACAGAATAGTAGTTATAGCTATTATAGCAATAGGGATGACTATGGTTATCATAACAGGAGGGATTGACCTTTCAGTGGGGAGTTTCATAGCTCTCTCAGCAATTATATCCAGTTATCTGATAGCTACATTCGGTGGAGGAGTGAGCGCGAGTCCAATGTTTGTTATCTTTGCCTTCCTTGTCGCAATAGCGATTTCAGGGATGATAGGGATGTTTACTGGCGCAATGGTAACAAAATTCGGAGTGGCGCCATTCATCGTTACTCTTGCGATGATGATGGTGGCACGCGGGATCGGATACATAATTGCAGGCGGTCAGTCAATTTATAAACTTCCGGATGGAATTACCTGGCTCGGGCGGGGAACAGATCTTTTCGGAATTCCGAATACGGTCGTGCTGATGCTCGTGCTTTATGTCATAGCTCACATTGTTATGACTAAAACTACTTTCGGGCGCTATGTCTATGCAGTGGGCGGTAATGAAGAAGCAGCCAGGCTATCTGGCGTGCCTACTAAACTCATTCTTTTCTCTGTTTATATTATCTGTTCGGCTCTTGCCGGACTTGGCGGAATAATTCAGACCTCTCAGCTCAAGAGCGGTTCTCCGACTTACGGCAACATGTATGAACTCTATGTGATTGCCGCTGTGGTAGTCGGCGGAACAAGTCTAAGCGGTGGGGAAGGCAAGATTTTCGGGACTCTTATCGGCGCTTTGATTATTGCTGTCATTCAGAACGGCATGAACCTGACTGGAGTCGAAAGTTACACCCAGATGGTAGTCCTCGGACTCGTTATTCTTGCGGCTGTACTGCTTGATAAGATTAAACGCGGTAATTATTTAGCAAAACTTGTCAGCATTTTTAGTAAAAGCTAAAACTCATTTCAGAAAATTATATATAAAATGAGGACAAAACTTCTAGCAGTATTATTCGTGCTGTTTTAGTGTGTGGTATTATTTGCCGCTCAGGAAGTTGATACGGACAGGCTGCAGATTTATGGGGGTTAGCAAAACAACACCCTGACAATATTGCGACTCTGAACTATAAATACTAAAATATAGTGAACTTAAAATTATCAAAAAAGTAAAATGGAGATTTATGGAACATTTAGTTCAAACAAGGAAAGCCCTAACAATTCTAACTGGAATGCTTTTATTAGCATTTGCATTCTGTATTCAATCTTTTGGGGCATCGGATATTGATGCACTCAAGGCAAGCTATCCTCATTGGAATTTGAGCGACAAGGCTCAATACGACAAGCTCGTAAAAATTGATGATTTTATCGAGAAGAACAAAGACAAAGGTTTCGTGGCGGCTTTTGACTGGGATGGAACACTTTACTGCGAAAAAATGGTTATTAAGGAATTAAATCCCCTTGATAACATTTACGGCGGGCAGGGTGGTTTCTATATATGGGGAGCTTTTAATAAGGACAAATTTGGCTTATTTAACCTGTTTCCTTCTTTTAATCCTGAAGGCGATGATTTTAAAGACGATGTGCTCCAGAAAGTCAAAGTTGTAGAAAACCGTTTACCGGACGGTATGCATAATACAGCGCTTCCTCCAACTATGCCTGTAGCCCCATTTCCTATTTACAACGCAGACGGATTCAGTAAATTCAGCCTTGAAACAACAATCTTTCTTCTTGGAATGACACCTGAGCAGATAAAGAAGGCAGAAGCTAAATATTTTGAGGCTTACAGTCCGGCGCAATATGCTTTTTACCCAATGTTTGATGTTTTGCAGAAAATGTGCGATTCAGGTTACAATGTCTGGATTATTACAGGAAGCAGTCCTTATTTTGTGACTAATATGCTTACATATCTCCAGGAAAATGTTGCCTATACAAGTGACAGGCATTATGACTTTTCTAAGTTAATCATTACAAAAGACAATAATTATGATCCTGCTCAGAGCCATATTGCAGGAAATGGAGCAAAACTTACAAAGGAAGGGACATTGTCTGCAGTATATGATGATAGATTTCTGACTAATGATTATGTTAAAAACAATGGCTTGCTTTTCATAACTGACAAGCAGGGCAAGTATCTGGTAATAACAAATCTTGAGACAAAGTTCAAAACCAATGCGGCATTTGTGGCAGGCAATACAGACGGCGACCTTTATGATACAGCTTATGCAATGGAAGGATCGAAGCTAGCTCCAAATACTTTTGCAATATGCGTAGCTCCTCCTGAAACGAGCAAAGTTTACCAGTACTTACAGAAGTTCCCTTTAAATTCTGTAATACTTACTATGGAAGAGGCTTATCCTCAAGGCTCAAAGTAACAGTTTCCGAATCTTAAAAGTAAAGCTGTTCCGGTTTATTACCGGAACAGCTTTTTTTATAGCATAAAATGGCGGGCAAAGCTTTGTATGAAATCAGGTATTAGTGCATAAAAAAAGCCCCCATTGATAGGGGGCTTAATTTTTGGTTGTTTAGCTCAGAATAGTTTTGACTGTGCCGTCGAAGTCTTTGTCAAGCTTCTTCAGGAAGGCTTCCCAGTCAGTACCATACTTATAGAACGCCATAGCGGCAAGTTTCTTTGTAAGTATGGCATTGCGGTAGGCCTGCGTATCGCTTGAGTCGAGTGTGGATATGATGTAATCTTTACCAAGTTTCTTAATAAGAACTTCCGGAATGTAGTGTTCGAGGATCTTCCAAACAGTTTCTTTGTTACCAAGGATTTTGTCTAGATTGGTTTCGAATTTATCCTGCAGCGAAAGAATAGCCTCGCTTGTATCCACTGAAAGAACAAAGAGCGGTGTGTCTTTTTTGTTCTTTTCGTAGATATCGATAAGGGCTTTAGTTTCAGCCTTAGAGCAAGTTCTAATAATATTATTTACATTCTTTATCAGTCCCCACCTTGTAGGAACATCATTGAGGAGTTTTTCATCATAAGAATCTCCGAGCAGGAATGCAGTAAGAACTTCTGCCAGAGAACTGGACATTACACCGCCCTTATTAGCTGTCGAATCTTTAATATGTTTAATATCAGAATTTTTGGCAATATATCTTCTGGCTGAGTCGTCAAAGAATACATTAGCACCTTCAACGATGTATTTGAGTTCTTTGAAGTTTGCAAGGAAGTCTTTTACATTCCCGCCATTAACAGTATCCTTGAATCCGCCGCAAGGTATGAATGCTTTGATATTAGCTTTCTCGATAAACTTACGGTTTGCAGGATTTGTAAGGAATGACTTGTGGAACATAGCCCCATCTTCAACAATTGTGCCATCCGGAAGTTTTACATTCTTGCTGAGTCTTAGAAGCATGAAACCTTCTTTGCTGATTTTTTCTTTCGGATAGAGAAGAGAGTTAGCTCTTGGAGAAGTGTGGCGCATGAAAGCTATCTTCATCAATTCTTTTTTGTCAAGGCCATTAGGATCATAAAGAATTGAACCACCGTCAATTACGAGGCAAATCTTTCCTTTGTAGCACTGGATCTGATTGCATCCAAGGTCGCCATCCGGACCGCCTGTCAT
This sequence comes from Lentisphaerota bacterium, assembly GCA_037127655.1. Taxonomy (GTDB): domain Bacteria; phylum Verrucomicrobiota; class Lentisphaeria; order Victivallales; family GWF2-38-69; genus GWF2-38-69. The sequence continues at coordinate 8,889 of JBAXXY010000023.1, read as the reverse complement.
CATAAAATTGAGGTTTTCTTCCTTGTCGCCGTAATGATCAATCATTGTCCTGAAGCATTCCATAATGCATGTAGTGGTCATGCCGCTTACATCTATTTTGCCACCGATTTTGGAGTAGATCTTTTCCATGTCAGTAGTTATGAGAACGGATTCGCCATTGATCTGGAGTTCTGTGCCTTTATCTTCCTTATCAAGGAGCCCGAAGATATCGCCATTTTCAAGTACGCCGAAAACATCGTGAGGTATTCCGAAACTCTTACCTGTTGTGATTGTTCTCCAATACTTGTAACCTCTTTCGCGGGCATGGTATGAAACTGTGTCCATCATTGGAGCTGTACCTTCGTCTGGTCCGAAGAACACCATCTCAGTTTTGCCAAGGTAGTCAACAATTTTATCAGAAGGCAACATTAGGTCGATTATTCCGTCTGTATAGTCCATAAGAGCAGACAACCCTTGACTTGCATATAGTGCGTGAGGAATTACGACGCCCTTTGAACCGCTTTCGCAGATGTCTTTGTGCTTTAGTCTCTGAGCTTTTGGGCCGAGAGCATAATTCAGAAGAAGCGCTTTGTCTATTTCTGAACCGTAGTTTGCCTTGGTTATTCTGAGGAGTCTCAACCCGCCTCTGGCAATGTCTTTAGCTCTCAGGTGCGTTCCGCAGGCATAGTGACCATTAACAAAAAAGATACCATAGACAAACTGATTAAAGACCAGCGGGTCAAGTATGTCATTGTTAAATCTGAATGCATAAGCTCTCTTTTCTTCCTTGTAGAAATTTGTCTTGAGAAGAGCTGTATTGAACTTGTACATGTATTTGAATATTTCATAACCGACAGGCTCTTCCATGAATCTGATGGAGATAGTCTTATTGTATTCCTTGAACTTATCCTGAATATCCTTATCAGTGATAGAAGCCTTCTTATTAGGATTGAACTTAGCATCGAAAATCTTGAAGAGGAACTTTACAAGGTCAACATTATTTTTTGTGTACTCAGTAATGGTCCTGTAAACATAAGTGCTCTTATTTGAATCATGAAGTCTATTGGCAAATGCATCTCTCTGGTCAGCATTGGTTAAACTCTGGAGAATTTCTGCATCAGCATGGTTTTCTTTGTATATGAACATGTGTGCAAAATCTATCAGATTGCCGCCAAAAAGCATTTCCTGAAATGTGAGCGAGCCATTTACATAGAGTTCTGTGATAGGATTGATTGCGAAAGTCAGGAAAGCGCAGAGATCTGCAAGTATTTTGGCTTCCTGTTTTCTATTTACTTCGCCCATTGTATATACAGAAAAAATAGAAGAGAGGATATCCCCGCCTGTGTAGTATGGCTCCCAATATGCTCTTTTTAATGTCATTCCGTTTTCTTCAAAAAGTTTTCTAAGAACAGGTAATTGAGGTAAAGCGAAGTCGCTTATGAACATAAATCTTGTCTCGCCTGTTTCTGGCAGATTAAAAACTTCAATATGAGGAGCTACAGAACCCTTGGCATCCTTGTGGAACTTCTCATAACGCTTTCTTGTATTTATAGGCGTAGTTTTAAAGTCGCTTGATAGACTGAAAAGGAATGGTGATTTTGTAAAATCTTCCTTTTTACATCCCATAATGCAATGAGATCTTACAAGGTATGTATAGTATTTACTTTCTGGGCAATAGTAATATTCTCTCCTGTGACCGCTGATGAAAGGACCAATAGCTTTTTCCATTTCGTCTCTGGTTTCTTCTGTAGCTATTCTTATGCTATAAGTGTCACTGCTCAGTGAGTATGAGAATCTTGAATGGGAAACTCTACCAATCAGTGAAACCTTTCCACACTCTTCTTTGATGCTCGTAGCAATAGTTTCAAGGATATTTTTCAGAGAATCTTTTGTTATGTTCTCGAAGAAATAATTTGGCAGGCCCAAATCATTTAAGAGTATTCCTGCAGCTAGATTAAGGCTGTTTGCTGTTAGCATTCCTTCTTCAGAGAGATCTATGACTGCTTCGTAAAGCACTCCGGGGTCAAGGTTGACATTTTTTGCCGCATTGATTATGTATTCTCCATGCGATTCAGATGATTTTGATGGGCAACCCATCGTGCAATTTGCGTCTTTACTCATTTTTCTACCTTCCTTTTTTTGGTGGTTAGGTTTGATGGTTATATGAATTATATTTTAAGACTAAAAACAAACGATTCTTTTGGGATATAAATACAAAAATACGCAAGAAAATAAATAAGGAAAAAAGCAGAAAGGCACAAAAATAATGGAAAGCCGCTGAAATGCTTTCCTGCGAAAGAAGAAAGACATCAAAACTTTTCATTCCTCCCCCTTATTAACCTTAAAAAAGAATCGAAAAGTAAAGATTAAGTATATTGTAGAAAATAATTAAAGCAACCTAATATTAAGTGCAAAAACAGATTTACTAAGACCCCATGATACGATAAGGATTTTTGCTGCTATTTACCTTCTTTGACCTTACTTATTGACTCTATACAGCATTTAAGATATGCTTATTCCCATAATAATATATGGAATAGCTGTTTCTGACTGACTCTGATATAGCAATGCCCCGCGCGAGCAGAAAAGCGATTCCCGATCTGGAGGAATTCACTATGACCATGGAAGATAAAAGCATTTCTATAAACAAACCGCCCGTAAAACACAACTACAACGAACTTTATTCTACCGACAGACATGAGTTTAATGACATTTCCTACCAGAATCTTATGCAGGGGCGCATTATAAATGTGCTTCTGATATGCTCCAATTACGATTACTTTATGCTAGAAGAAGACGGGCGTATAAATGAAAAAATCTTTCTCGAGTATGCATCTATAAATCTTCGCTATCCTCCTCAATTTACTCAGGCAAGCTCATCGGAAAACGCTTTCGAACTTTTGGAAAATAAAAAGTTTGATTTGGTTATCACCATGCTCAATGTGGGCAAGATTGATGCCTTTGAAATGGCAAAAACAGTAAAGAAAAGATACCCATCCATCCCAATAGTGGCGCTCACGCATTTCTCGCGCGAGGTGTCCATTAAACTTGCTAACGAAGACCTCAGTTCGATTGACTATGTATTTTGCTGGCTTGGCAATGCCGGTTTACTGTTGGCCATTATTAAACTTTTAGAAGATAAGATGAATGCCGATTATGATGTTAACCAGAAAGGAGTACAGGCTATTTTACTAGTGGAAGACTCTATCAGGTATTATTCATCATACTTGCCCACCATTTATAAAGCCATTTTTGATCAGACCAATGAACTGATGACGGAGGGACTCAATGAACATCAGAAAATGCTCCGCATGAGAGCGCGGCCCAAAATTCTCCTTGCGAAGAACTTTGAGGATGCAGTAGCACTTTACGAAAAATACAAAAATAATCTTTTGGGGGTCATTTCCGATATTTCTTATAGCAGGGAAGGACAAATGGACAAGGAAGCCGGGATTAAACTCGCCCGACTTATCAGAGAGGACGGTTCCAAAATTCCCATACTTCTGCAATCTTCAGATAATTGGGATTTTGCGGTAATGAAAGAGCTTGGCGTAAACTTCGTCAATAAATATTCCAAAACACTGCTGGTCGAACTGAAACACTACATAAAGGAAAATTATGGCTTCGGTGATTTTGTATTCAGAACCCCTGATATAGACAGCGCTAATAACCTGCAGTCTTTACAGGTAGAACTTTCACAAGTTGATGCAGAAACACTTATGTACCATGTATCCAATAACCATTTTTCTCGTTGGTTTAAGGCGAGGGCATTGTTTGCCATAGCCGAATTGTTTTCTCAAAAAAGTACTGAAGACTTTAATAATATTGAAGAAATAAGGAGCTACCTCATAGATACTATTGCCAATTACAGAAAAACGACAGGCCGCGGTATTATCGCCAGCCACATAGACGAATATGCCATATTCACCCGCCTCGGCGACGGACAACTCGGTGGCAAAGCAAGAGGCCTTGCATTCATTGACTCCTTTATAAACAAGCATAAGCTCATGTTCAATTGGGATAATGTGGCTGTCTCTATTCCGAGAACCATGGTGCTTACCACAGACCTTTTTGATGAGTTTATGGAGGAAAATAGTCTCTATGAATTTGCCCTTTCGGATGTAACGGATGAGCAGGTTATTAAGCGTTTCAGTGATGCCTTGCCACCATTGCGCATGAAACAATATGTCGAAGAAATATGTGTGGCTATCAAATCACCTATGGCCGTGCGTTCTTCAAGTCTGCTCGAAGACAGTCACTACCAGCCCTTCGCTGGAGTCTATTCCACCTTCATGATCCCGAACAATCACCCAGATGAAAAAATAAGGCGCTACCAGCTTGAGCAGGCAATCAAAAGTGTCTATGCTTCGGTGTTTTTCAAGGAAAGCAAGGCTTACATTTCAGCCACATCTAATGTGATAGATGAAGAGAAAATGGGCGTGGTTATTCAAAAAATATCAGGTAGTACCTACGCGAATCGCTACTACCCTACAATTTCAGGAGTAGCCCGTTCTGTTAACTTTTACCCCATAGAACCTGAAAAGTACGAAGATGGTATTGCCAATATCGCTTTTGGGTTGGGAAAGACCATCGTAGAGGGGGGCATTTCCCTGAGATTCTGCCCTAAATATCCGAAGAAAGTATTGCAGCTCTCTGTCCCTGAATTTGCCCTTAAAGACAGCCAGAAGGAATTCTACGCCCTAGATCTTGACCCGGAAAAATTTCATTCATCTGTAGAAGAAACAGTTAATCTTCTCAAACTCAGCGTCAAAGATGCAGAAAATGATAAAGCTCTTAAATATGTGGCATCCACATACGATTACCACGATCAAATCATCCGCGACGGCATACACGAAGGTGGAAAGAAAATTATCACATTCTCCAATATCCTAAAATACAACACATTCCCACTTGCGAATATTCTTCAGAAACTATTATTAGTCGGGCAACAGGAAATGAATTGTCAGGTGGAGATCGAATTTTCAGTCAATCTTGATACTTCCAAAGAACAGCCTCAGGTTTTTCACTTCCTGCAGATTCGACCGATAGTTGAAACTCAGGAAAAGAGCCAGATAAATCTGGAACAGCACTCAGACAAAGAAACAATCATTTACAGCGAAAAGGCTTTGGGCAACGGCATTATAGATAATCTATTTGATATTGTGTATGTGAAATCTCAGGCCTTTGATCCAGCGGACACAAAACTCATTGCTCTTACAATTGATAAACTCAACTCCCAATTTGTTGAGCAGAAGAAAAACTACATCCTTATTGGTCCAGGTCGCTGGGGTTCAAGCGATCCATGGTTAGGGATAGGAGTAAAATGGGCACAAATATCCTCAGCCCGGCTTATTATTGAATCTGGATTGAAAAACTTCCAGATTGATCCGAGTCAAGGTACGCATTTTTTTCAGAACCTCACATCTTTCGGGGTAGGCTATTTTACAATTAACCCTTTCAATAAAGATGGGTTTTATGATGAGGATTTCCTAAATAGCCAGAAAGAAGTTTTCGAAGATAAATATGTGCGGCATGTGCGATTTGATCACCCTGTCATTGTCAAAATTGATGGAAAGGATAAAAAAGGAATCGTTTATAAGCCCGCATATTAGTAGATTCGCTCTTCCGGCTCTTCCCCAACAACAGGGGCAGATTATAAGTTGGATTCTGGCATAAACAAACCAGACTTCGTGAGCTTAGCAAGAATCCTCTCTATGGTCTCTTGGGAGATATGCTCCTCATTCATGCTTTCTCTAAGAAGTTTCTTTATGGGTTCTAATTTAGGATCGTATTTTTTCTGAATCATGCCGAAATAGAGATCATGCTTACGCTCATGTCCTATGACTTCATGAACATCATGAATCTTTTTGCTGTCAAAAGGATCTACAAACTGATAATATTGATCCATTAATGGAATCTCTTCGTCAGATGAGCTGAAATCAGGAAAAACTCTATCGTTATTTATTCGCAGGCTATGAAGGAATTTTGCGTTTTCATCCCTGCTACAATTTTCTCTTCCCTTAAAATAGTAGTCAGTTGCCTTTGATTTGAGTGTATAGATTGTTTCCTTTACTCCAACATTTTTACCCTTTAATTTTTTGAGACCTCTACCTATCCAGAAGTAAACATCTCTATTGCTCAGGCATTTTTCAATAATTTCCCTAAATACTTCATTCTTTCGTCTCTCTGTAATGTCAGTGAATATGCCAAGCAAACCTTCAATCCTTCCATAATTATCAAGTATTGGGAGTTTTGATATCAGTCCCCATTTTTTCTCATCACTGCCAGGGATGTAAGCTTCTCTATTGATTATAGCTTTTCCTGTTTTTAGTACTTTTTCGTCTTCTTCTGAATTGGTATTTGCTTCATCTTTTGAAAATAAATCATAATCAGATTTGTTCTGAATACCAGGAAAAGGTGTCAAGGATATGTTTTTGAGGAAACTCGAGTTTGCCATCACATACTTCAGCTCTGTATTCTTCACATAAAAAAGAGATGGCAGTGATTTGAGCAGAGCCTTAATGATGACTGTTGAGTCGGACAACTCTTTGATTATTGAATTAGACTCAAAAATATAGTGGTTAATTCTGCTCTCCTGTTCTTCACTGTCGGAGAAAGCAAGAGACATTGCTGAAGGTACCGATTCATTAATATTATTGTCTGATAGGGATTTATCTGGAGCAAGATCTGAAATTTTATCAATGGTGATTTTTAATATCCTGGCTATTAGTCGTATTTTACTTTCGGTTGGAATAATCTTATTTCTCTCCCATGCGCTTATGGTAGTTCTATGGATTCCCATTTTTTCTGCAAGCATTTCGGAAGTGATTTTCTGCTGAGTTCTTATCTGTCTGAGTTTATCACTGTAAAACTTCATATCGTATTTCTTCTATGTGTTTATTGATGTAGTGCCGTGTAGTATATTCTACGGGCGTAAGTGATTATGTCATCATTTATTGAATATTTCTTGACAAAATAAAAGTTAAATGATATAAATTTCATATCACACAGAATTTCAAATAAACCAAAGGAGCACATATGTTCTCTAAGAAAACACTAACACTAGTAGCGGCCGGATTAACTGCTGCTGCATCGCTCAATGCTGGTCAGCAAATACCAAGTTACCAATCATTCAATCTGAGTCTCGATCCTATAACCGTCTCAATTGCACAGGAGGGGGCAACCTTCACGCCTAAAGATCAATTAAAAATTGATGGCAACCCAACCGATTTAAAAGATTCGGCTATTGCCATGGCAATTGGATATTGCGTATTTCTTTCGCTATCAGATGTAATTAAAGACCTTCAAGATAATGGTGCAGATACAGCCCATTTAGATGAAATCATGACAGGAATGAGCATAAATCAGTGGATGGCCACGGCTTTTCTCGAGTCGAATTTTGTCAAAACAACGGCACATTCAGGTTTCTATCAGATTGACAATTCTCCAACTGATATTGCTGGGAACATGCCCAGTAGCCCTCCATACTACACTTTCCTGAGAAAACTCAATGGCGGGGCTCTTTACGGACCTGGGCAACCTCTAACAGATCCATCACAAGTTACTCCTGATAATCCGGAAGGATATGTTTATGAAAAAGATGCCAATGGTAATGTAATAATGGTAACGGGTTACCCTCCTCCTGATTATAAGCCTGCGTTAGTTCCTAAAAAAGTTGCCATGACAGCCACTCTCTGCGAAATGACCGAGAAAGGTTTTATATGGGAATCTGTTGAAAAGGGATATTACGATAATGTTTCTTACACATTCAACAAAACCGCTAATGCCCAAAATATCCCATATAAGGATTTCTCTCTTGCAAAATGGGTTTTGGATTATGCAAATATGCAGCAACCTACGCAAGCCCCTTATATTTTTAAAACTGGTCCGGGAACTACGAATTCTATCCCCGACAGCAATGTTTTTATTCAGCCATACTCTGCATTAGGAATGATAATTTCTTACCTATATAATAGAGGTCAGATGCCTTATGATTCTACTTTACCTCAATCTACAATGTATGTAAAGGTATTGGCTAATAACGAAGCTTTTGAAACTGAATTTAATTCTTACCCATCAGGTGAAGATGGAGTGTCATACGGCATGAGATATATATGGCAGATACCATGGCTGGTCACGATGCTCAATCAGAGCAAAAATGTCTATTCAGAAAATATTTCAGAATCAGATGTGGAAGCTGTTCTTAATGTCCTCAAAGGTTTCTACAATGGCGGCGATGCCACTGGTGATACAGTAGTAGAAGCAGGAATAACTGCGGCACAAGATTCAAAGTTAGTATGGGGTAAATCTTATAATTCTACAGATACTTTCAATAGTATCATGGCTGTGACTAAGGCTATGCTTGATGCAAGTACCTCCATTAAATAAGTCGAACTAATCAATCTTCCCTGAGATGCGAAAGTTTCTCAGGATTTTTTATTTTCTCTTGATTGATGAATTTAGGAATCTGACTGATAAACTTATACAGAAAAATAACTTTAATGATTAGAGGCATATATGGAAACGACTCTGACTAAAGACGGAAATATCTTTACTCTCAAGGCAACCGGGCAAATAGATATTCAGACGAATCCACAATTTGAAAAGGCAGTCCGCTCAGCTTTCGATGAAAAACTCGAAAAACTTATACTGGACTTTTCAGAACTCGATCTTATCTCAAGCGCAGGCATCAGGACTCTTATCCAGGCAGGCAAAGAAGTAAATAAAACAGACAGGGAAATTGAATTTCTGATTTCAAACCACGGCATTGTAAAAGAAATCTTCTACACTACCGGAATCTACTCGCTCTTTAATGTCGCCGAAATTACTCTAAAGAAATCCTAGTTTATAATAATGAACAGATTCATATGCAGGCTATTGCTATTCATTGCGATATCATCAGTCTTGATA